>NZ_JAKFFD010000152.1:0-5944 GCF_036675385.1 Pseudarthrobacter sp.
CATCTCGTGAGATAATCGACCAGTGGCACGCGGCGATGGAAAACTTTCTCATGATCTTCTCCCTGGCGAAAAGGGACCTCAGGACGCTTGTGGCGTTTTCGGGGTCTGGGCGCCAGGTGAAGAAGTAGCAAAACTCACCTATTACGGGCTGTATGCATTGCAGCACCGCGGTCAGGAGTCGGCTGGTATAGCTACCAGTGACGGCAAGCGGATCAACGTCTACAAGGATATGGGCCTCGTTTCCCAGGTCTTCGACGAGACCACGCTGAACACCCTGACCGGGCACCTGGCGGTGGGACACTGCCGCTACTCCACCACCGGAGCCAGCCACTGGGCCAACGCCCAGCCCACCCTCGGCGCCACCAGCACCGGCACGGTTGCCCTGGCGCACAACGGCAACCTGACCAACACGGCCGAGCTCAACGCCATGATCATGGAACGCAACGGCGGCCAGCTCAGCGGCGAAATGAAGCAGGGCAACACCTCGGACACCGCCCTCGTCACGGCACTGCTCGAAGGCGAGGAGGGCAAAACCCTCGAACAGACCGCCATGGAGCTGCTGCCGAAGATCAAGGGCGGCTTCTGCTTCGTGTTTATGGACGAAGGCACCCTCTACGCCGCACGCGATACGTACGGCATCCGCCCGTTGGTCCTGGGCCGGCTGGAGCGCGGCTGGGTGGTTGCCTCCGAGCAGTCCGCCCTGGCCACCGTGGGCGCCAGCTTCATCCGCGAAATCGAGCCGGGCGAATTCATCGCCATCGACGAGGACGGCGTGCGTTCCAAGCGCTTCGCGGAGGCGACGCCGGCCGGCTGCGTTTTCGAATACGTTTACCTCGCGCGTCCGGACGCCGCCATCGCGGGACGCTCCGTGTACGAGTCCCGCGTGGAGATGGGCCGCCAGCTGGCCCGCGAAAACACCCAGGACGCGGACATCGTCATCCCGGTCCCGGAGTCCGGCACCCCGGCCGCCGTGGGCTACGCCGAGGAATCCGGCATCCCGTTTGCGCATGGCTTCGTCAAGAACTCCTACGTGGGCCGCACTTTCATCCAGCCCTCGCAGACACTGCGCCAGCTGGGCATCCGGCTCAAGCTGAACGCCCTCGAGTCTGTGATCCGCGGCAAGCGCGTCGTGGTGGTGGATGACTCGATCGTCCGCGGCAACACCCAGCGCGCTATCGTGCGGATGCTCCGCGAGGCCGGCGCCGCGTCCGTCCACATCAAGATCTCGTCCCCGCCGGTCAAATGGCCGTGCTTCTATGGCATCGACTTCGCTTCCCGCGCGGAACTGATTGCCAACGGCGCCACCATCGAGGAAATCTCACAGGCCATCGGCGCCGATTCCCTGGCGTACATTTCCGAAGACGGCATGATCAACGCCACCAGGCAGCCGCGCGAGCGCCTCTGCACCGCCTGCTTCACCGGCACGTACCCCATCGAGCTCCCGGGCGCGGACAAACTGGGCAAGAACCTGCTGGAGCGTACCGACCTCGGCGGTCTCACGCCGTCGCCCTCTGCCCTCCCCGGCGCAACGGTGGCGCTGGCCATCGACGCCGAGGAGGACCCGGCGGACAAGGCCGGCGCCACCGGCTGCGATCCGGGACCGGACGCCGAGTTCGAGAACCTGCTCACCGAAGAAGACCACGTGCCCGCGATCCACCACGTAGCCACCACCCCCGGCGCTGAAAAGAAAGAGTCCGTATGACTTCCGCAACCCCCGCCGCCGGCAACAGCCCACTGAGCCCCGCAGGCATCACCTACGCCTCCGCCGGTGTTGACGTTGAAGCCGGCGACCGCGCCGTGGAGCTGATGAAGGGGGCCGTGAAGGCCACCCACAATTCCTCCGTCATCGGCGGAGTGGGCGGGTTCGCCGGCCTGTACGACGTCTCGCGCCTGCTGACCTTCAAGCGCCCGCTGCTGGCCACGTCCACCGACGGCGTGGGCACCAAGGTTGCCATTGCCCAGGCCATGGACATCCACGACACCATCGGCTTTGACCTGGTGGGCATGGTGGTTGACGACATCGTCGTAGTGGGCGCCGAGCCGCTCTTTATGACCGATTACATCGCCTGCGGCAAGGTTGTCCCGGAACGCATCGCGGACATCGTCCGTGGCATCGCCGCGGCCTGCTCCGTCGCCGGCACCGCCCTGGTGGGCGGCGAAACCGCCGAGCACCCCGGCCTCCTGGGCGAGCACGAATACGACGTTGCCGGTGCCGCCACCGGTGTTGTCGAGGCCTCCGACCTGCTGGGCCCGGACCGTGTCCGCGCCGGCGACGTTGTGATCGGCATGGCCTCCTCCGGCCTGCACTCCAACGGCTACTCCCTGGTCCGCCGCGTCATCAACCACGCCGGCTGGGCACTGGACCGCCAGGTCTCCGAACTCGGCCGCACGCTGGGTGAGGAACTGCTGGAACCTACCCGCGTCTACGCTGCAGACTGCCTGGACCTTGCCCGCGCCTTCCCGGTCAGCGGCTCCGCCGGGGGTGCAGCCGTGCACGGCTTCAGCCACGTCACCGGCGGCGGCCTGGCCGCCAACCTGGCCCGCGTGCTGCCGCAGGGCCTCGTGGCCACCGTGGACCGTGCCACCTGGGAGCTTCCGGCCATCTTCAAGCTGGTCTCCGAGCTGGGCAACGTCCCGCTGGCCGACCTCGAGCGCACGCTGAACCTCGGCGTGGGCATGGTGGCCATAGTGTCCGCCGAAGCCGCCGACGCCGCCGTGGCCCGCCTCAACGACCGCGGCGTCCCGTCCTGGATCATGGGCACCGTCACCGCGGACTCGGACTCCATCCTCAAGACCGGTCCGGACTACGTCCAGGGTGCCAAGGGTGTTGACGGCGGCGCCGTCCGCCTGGTCAACGCCTACGCCTAAAGTCCGTCCTCGGGTGCCCCGCAACCGCCAACCGGCGGCTGCGGGGCATCCGCGTTTAAACCTCCAGCAGGCTGAACTCACCGCCCTGCGGGTCCCGGAGGGTGGCCGTGGCGCCGGGCGTATCGTCGTCGTCCGGTTCCGGCGCGATCAGCACTTCCGCCCCCGCAGCCACGGCCTTCCGCACGGCCTCGGCCACGTCGGTGACGCCGAAGTAGATCTGCCACCTGGCAGGCGCCTCGGCAGCGACTATCCCGGCCACCTCCGCGCCGTTCACCATCAGCGTGCTGTACGTCCCGCCGTCGTCCTGGGGATACTCGGTCACGTCGTGGCCGAACAGCTGCTGGAAGAACCCGACGGCGGCCCGCGGCTCGGGCGTCAGCAGCTCTGTCCAGGACAGCGCACCGGCCTCGTTGTACCGGCCGGAGCCCGTGTGCGTTCCGGGCTGCCACACGCCGGTGGTCCCGCCGCCGGGAGGATCCACAAACACCATCACGCCGGTGTCCGCCACTTCCTCGGGGCCGAACTGCACTGCGCCGCCGGCGTGGGGAACTTCCTCTGCCAGCGCACCGGCGTCCTCGGCCGCGAAGTAGATGTTCCATTGGGCGTGCGTGCCGAGAGATTCCTGGTGCGGGTTCTGCGGCGCCACCACGGCCACCAGGTCCTCGCCCACGAACGCCTGGGCATAGCTGCGGCCATCGGGCGTGGGCTGGTCCTTGAAGCTCCACCCGAACACCGCCGCGTAGAAGGCCTTGGCTGCCTCCACGTCCCGGGTCTGGACGTCAGCCCAGCACGGTTCACCGTGGCGGTAGCTGGGGGATGAGGAGTTTCCTGGCATGGGGGTCCTTTCGCGGGCGGCACACGCATCAACGCCTCCAGTCAACACCAAAAAGCCCGCCGCCGGCACCGGGTTCCGGAGCAGGCAACGGGCCTGATAACTGAGGCCAGCACCGCGGGTCCGCTGGGATCCGGGGTGCTGAAAAGAAGCGCTGTACTAACGAACGGTGTCCGAACGTACTGCAGCGTCGCGGGGCCGGGCGCCTTGCGGCGGGGCCGGCGTGCAACAACTAGCCGATCCGACGGGTGTGTACCTCGTCGTCGTCTTCTTCCAAATCGTCCGCGTACTTATCCACATAAGCCGAATAGTCCGGTTCAACCGGGTCATTCGCGAAATGGCTCGTGGCACGACCTTCAGGACCTTTGAGCTCTCGCTGAAGGGCCGAATAGTCAGTGTTCGGGGAATAGTACTTAATATCCCGAGCCTGCTTGGTAGCTTTTGCCTTTTGACGGCCGCGCCCCATGGCGTGACCCCCTTTTGTACTCGGACCGGAGGTGGTCACCTTGGCTATCGGTGAGGCCCCGGAATGTTTGGTCAATTTGTCGTAACACCTAGATTACATGCTTTCCGCGCACGGTGCGCCCCGGCCCGTGCGCGCGGACGCCATGTCGGGTACCCTTACCGCCGCGACGCGCACGGTTCCCGGCTTTTTTGTTGGATAGAGTCTCTTCATCAGCTGCCGATCCGGGTGCCCGGAGAATCCAGCATCCCGAGGCTAAACCCAGGAGGGGTATCCGGATGGACAACCAGGAACCGCGCCCCGTCCCGCCCAAACCTGCCGCTCCGCCCACCGCCGGATTGCCTCACGTGGCTGTTCCGGCAACTGCGGTGGAGCCCCCGGCACGGAAGCCGCGGCGGGTCGCATCTACGCTCCTGAAGACTGTCTTCGTGGTGGTTCTGCTCGGTGTGGTGGGAGGCCTGGTGTGGCTCGCCGCGTGGCTGGATTCCGTGGCACCGGAAACGACCGGCGACGGCGGCTCCGTGGTCGTGGAAACCACTCCCACTCCCCTGGCCACCCCGCTCCCCCTCCCCCGTGAGGGTGTGGAGCCGCCGGACTACCGGCTGGGCGACTGCTTCAAGGATTTTGACCCCGAGGCTTTGCGGTCAACGGTGGTGGCCTGCGATACCGGCCACTCAGCCCAGCTTGTGGCCGTCTTCCGCTACCCCGCCGTTGGCTCCTATCCGGGCCGGGAGGCCCTGGCCGCCAAGGCCCTGGAGGCCTGCCAGGCGGCGAAGCTGGGACCGGCAGCGAACGAGTACACGCTGAACTTCCAGCGGGCCTACCCCAGCAGCACCAGTTGGGAATCAGGCGACCGGCGCGTGGACTGCTATGTCACGGCCGACGGCGGAAATGTCATCAACGCCAGCGCGCTGCCCTAACAGACCGCATTACCCGCGAACGGATAGAGAGCCTACGGCTTCATTGCGTTCGGCGGTCCGCTGGGTTGACCTTCGGGCTGGGGGTTTAGACTCGGGGCATGTCAGCTCTTTGGGGGACGCAGACTCAGCGCACACGGGTCCTGTTCGTTTCGGCCGCACTGGTGGTGTCGCTGACGGGCTGTGAGTACGGTGGCCCGACTGTAGGTGCAGCCGGCTCCTCGTCCCAAGGCGCAACGGCGCAGCCCCGGTCAACGGGCGTTACTTTGGCGCCGAACAGCGACCCGCGGGCTTCATCGTTCAAAGACATGAGTGACTGGTCATCGCAGCAGCTGAAACCGGCGCTGCCCGGCCAAGTGGCGGGCAGCGCCAGTTCGAATTCAACCACCGGCTACGGGATGACGGCCAAGCCCGGCAATTACGAACTGCACTTCCTGTGCGAAGGACCCGCCGACGTCGAGATGTCAGTGGCGAGCTGGGCAGGCGCCGCCGTTCTTGAACCAGTCCGGGTCGCCTGCGACGGCGGGGTGTTCGCGGCGCAAGTGAAGCTGGACACCGACGGTGCAGACTTCACCATGAATCCCGGCAGCGGCCCAGACGGACGCTATGCCTTCAGGCTCGTCCCCGCGTCGTAGCGGCGTGGAGGAGATTGAGCGCAGCGCTCACGACGGCGAGCGCTTCGTGACGCGGCTAGCCTGATCGGATGAAGAAGCTTGCTGTCGTCACCGGCGCCAACCGAGTGGATACGGTTCGTGCAAACGCCTGGAATAGACGTCGTTGATGGCTTGGAAGTCTTTGTAGTCAGTCAGATAAATGGTGGTTCGCAGTAAATCCTTCAGCGTCAGCCCCTGTTCGTCCAGCAGG
>NZ_JAKFFD010000215.1:0-25210 GCF_036675385.1 Pseudarthrobacter sp.
GCGCGGTGCATGGTGTCCGTTCTCACCCCCGCCACGGCAACCACATCGCGCCGGGGCTGCTCTTGCCGGAAACCCTGGAGAGCGTGCTGCGCGGCGACTGGAAATTCTTCGCGGCCCTCTCAGGCATTGCCCTGGTTCTGGGCGGCCTGATGTTCGCCACGTTGCCTGCCTTGACTGACGGCATGGCGGGTAATCCCGAGATGGTCGAGATGATGACGGCCTACTCCGCCTCCGGCTACTGACGCCAGGCTTCCGCTAAAGGAGCCAGCCGCGCAAAAGCCACCACAGGCCGGCTATCACCAGGCCGCCGAACAGCGACCCGGCCACCACCTGCGCCAGGGTGTGCGCGCGGAGCACCACCCGGGACCAGCCGACGGCGGGAACCAGCAGGAGTAACGGCAGCCAGGCCGGACCGAGCATCAGGACGGAAATAACTGCGGCCGACGACACCGCCGCCGCGTGGCCGCTGATCTTCCAGAAGGGGCTCACGGCGGCCAGCACAACGATGCCGCCGACGATGGCCAGCACCATGACCATCACGCTTCGCGGCGCACCGGCGGCTTGCAGCACCACCAGGCCGGCGGTCACGGACGCCAGTGCCATGAGCAGTACGGGTGCCCGCTGTTTGCGGTTGCTGACGTGGTGGTCCGTGACCTTGCCCAGCCTTACGAGCCCCAGGAGCACAACGAGCGGCAGTACGCACACAAACAGCGCGGCCAAGGCTCCATAGCCGATGGTGCCTGGGAATCCGGCCTCCACCACAGGGCTGACCAGGAGCTGAAGCGTCACCACCACCGGCGGCTGGAACACCTCTGTCAGCCATCTGGCGGCCAGGTTCCTGGACTGAATGGCGGTTTGGTCCACGGTGTTGATGTTCGTAGTCCCGGCGTCCTAGTCCAGCAGGAGCGCTGGCTCCTCAAGGATCGCGGCGACGTCGGCCATAAAGCGGGCGGACAGGTCCCCGTCCACCACACGGTGGTCAAAGGAGCCGCCGAGGGTGGTGATCCAGCGCGGGATGACCTCTCCGTCCAGGACCCAGGGCTTCTGCTTGATGGTTCCGAAGGCAACAATGGCCACTTCACCCGGGTTGATGATCGGCGTTCCGGTATCAATGCCAAGCGCACCGATGTTGGTGATGGTGAGCGTTCCGCCTTGCATTTCGGCGGGCTGGGTCTTGCCCGCCCGGGCCGTGGTGGCCAGGTTGTTCAGGGCCAGCGCCAGCTCCTTGAGCGACAGGTCCTGCGCATCCTTGATGTTCGGCACCATCAGCCCGCGCGGGGTGGCTGCGGCGATGCCGAGGTTCATGTAGTGCTTGACCTGGATCTCCGCGGCGTCGGTCCCGTCCACGTTGTCCACCCAGGTGGCGTTGACGCTGGGGTTCCGGGCGGCAGCCCAGATGACGGCCTTGGCAAGGATCAGCAGCGGGGAGACCTTGATTCCCTCAAAGTCTCGTGAAGCCTTCAGCCGCTTGACGAATTCCATGGTGCGGCTGGCATCAACATCAACAAAGATGCTCACGTGCGGCGCGGAGAAAGCCGACTCCACCATCGCCTTGGCCGTCGCCTTGCGGACGCCCTTGACCGGAATCCGTTCAATCCGCTGGTCCTGGGGCTTGCCTGCCTTGCCCCAGAAGCCCTCGGCCTGGTCCAGCTCTGCATCGCGCTGGGACTGGTAGCTGACCAGGTCCTCGCGCGTGACTTCGCCGCGGGAGCCGGTGGCCACCACATCGGCGAGATCGATCCCCAGATCCCGGGCGATCTTGCGGACGGGAGGCTTGGCCAGAACGCGGTTCACGAGGCCTGTGATGGTTCCGCCGAGGGTGGGCCGGTTATCGACGGCTTCGGTGATTGACTGGGTCTCGACAGGCCTGACCGCCGGGTTTTCGGTGATTGAGCTTGTCGAAATCGCCGGGACCGCGGCTGACCCGGCCTGGGCGGCGGGTGCCGCCTTCCGGGGACGGCGCTTGACGGCGTCGGCCTTGGGGCCCGATCCCACCAGCGGACCGCCGGCCAGGGCACTGCCTGAAGTGCCGCCGTCGTCCGCGGGAAGCTTGCCGTACAGGGGCTGGACGGGAGTTTCAGGGGCCGGGACATCGGCCGGCGTCGGGTCACCGGCGACGGCGTCAGAGACGCTGATGATGGCGGTTCCGACGTCGATGGTCACGCCCTCGGGGACCAGCAGTTCGGTGACGGTGCCGGCGAAGGGGGACGGCAGCTCAACGAGCGACTTGGCGGTCTCGATCTCGCACAGGACGTCGTTGATGGCCACGGTGTCCCCCGGCTTGACCTTCCAGGCGACGATTTCCGCCTCGGTGAGGCCTTCGCCCACGTCGGGCAGGTTGAACTTGTTCAGAGTCATGGTGTCCTCTTTCGCGGCAAGCGTGAGCGGGAAGCGTGAGCGGGAAGCGTGAGCGGGAAGGTGCCTGCGCCTAGTAGGCCAGGGCGCGGTCCAGCGCCTCGAGGATGCGGTCGATGTCGGGGAGGTAGTCTTCCTCGACCTTGGCCACCGGGTACGGCATGTGGAAGCCGCCCACACGGATCACGGGAGCCTCCAGTGAGAGGAATGCACGTTCGCTGATCCGGGCAGCAATCTCGCCGCCGATGCCGCCGAAGGTCGGTGCCTCATGCGCCACCACGAGCCGGCCTGTCTTCTTGGCGGACGCCGTGACGGTGTCGAAGTCGATCGGTGAAATGGAGCGCAGGTCGATGACCTCAATGCTGTGGCCGTCCTCGGCAGCGGCGTCAGCAGCGGCAAGGGCCACCGGCACGAGCGGTCCGTAGGCCACCACTGTGGCGTCCGTACCCTCGCGGAGCACGTGCGCCTTGAAGGGGTCGGCCGACGCGCCGGGGTTCTGCGTGTCGACCTCGCCCTTGAGCCAGTAGCGGCGCTTCGGTTCGAAGACGATCACGGGGTCCTGGCACTCCACTGCCTGCCGGGTCATCCAGTACGCGTCGTGGGCGTTGGACGGTGTGATGATGCGCAGGCCTGCGGTGTGGGCGAACAGCGCCTCCGGTGATTCCGAATGGTGCTCAATGGAGCCGATACCGCCGCCGTAAGGGATCCGCACAACGACGGGAACGGTGAGGTTGCCGTTGCTACGGGCGTGCAACTTGGCCAGCTGGGTGGTGATCTGGTTGAAACCGGGGAACACAAACCCGTCGAACTGGATCTCGCAGACGGGCAGGTAGCCGCGCAGGGCCAGGCCGATGGCCGTGCCGATGATGCCGGACTCGGCGAGCGGTGTGTCCACCACGCGGTCCGGGCCGAACTCCGCGAGGAGTCCGTCGGTGACGCGGTAGACGCCGCCCAGGGCCCCGATGTCCTCGCCCATGAGCAGGGTCCGCGGGTTGTTGTCCAAGGTGGCGCGCAGGCCCTCGTTAATGGCCTTGGCTATGGTCATGGTGGTCATCAGCGGGCCACTCCTGTCGCTGCGTCATCCGGATCCGGGCTGCCGGGCTCAGCGCTGTTGTGCTCCGGCGTTCCGGCGAAGCCTGCGCTGTATTCCTCAAACCAGGCCAGTTCCTCGGCCACCAGGGGGTGGGCCTCGACATAGGTGTTGGCGAAGGCGGTCCGGATGTCCGGGGTTTCGAGGTCGTAGGTGGTCTTGCGGACGTAGGCGGCGAGTTCGTCGCCGTCGGCCTTGACCTGGTCAAAGAAGGCGTCATCTGCCAGCCCCTGCGCCCGAAGGTACTTTTCGAGGCGGTCAAGCGGATCCTTGGCCCGCCATAGGGTTTCCTCGGCGGATTCCCGGTACTTCGTGGGGTCATCAGCCGTGGTGTGTGCACCAACGCGGTAGGTGAACGCCTCGATCAGCACCGGCCCCTTGCCCTCGCGGGCATGTTCGAGCGCCCACTCGGTCACGGCGTGGACGGCGATCGCATCATTGCCGTCCACCCGGATTCCCGGGAATCCGTAACCCTTGGCACGGTTGGACAGCGGAATGCGGGTCTGCACCGAGCTGGGAACGGAGATGGCCCAGTGGTTGTTCTGGCAGAAGAACACCACCGGCGCGTTGTAGGAGGCGGCGAACACCATGGATTCGTGGACATCGCCCTCGGAACTGGCCCCGTCACCGAAGTAGACCATCACCGCGGCCTTGGGCTCGGCCGGACGGTCCGGCGCCCCATCCGCGGCGACTGCGGCGGCCGCCTTCTGGTCCCGCTGGATCCCCATGGCGTAGCCGACGGCATGCGGCGTCTGCGCGGCGAGGACCAGGGTGTAGAGATGGAAGTTGGTGTCCTTCGGGTTCCAGCCGCCGTTCGAAACCCCGCGGAACTGGCGTAGGAGCTCAGCAAGGTCCACATTGCGGGTCAGCGCCACGCCATGCTCGCGGTAGGTGGGGAAGATGTAGTCCTGCGGCTGGCTGGCCCGCCCGGAGCCGATCTGCGCGGCCTCCTGGCCGGTCAGCGGGACCCACAGGGCCAGCTGGCCCTGGCGCTGGAGTGCGGTTGCCTCAACATCAAACCGGCGGATCTTGGCCATGTCAGCGTAGAAGCCACGCAGCTTTTCACCGTCCAGCCGATCCGCATACGCGGAGAAGACCGGATCCGTCCCCAGGGTCCCGTCAGGCGCCAGCAGTTGCACCATAGGCTCGGCCGGACTGCCCAGTTGGGCCTCGGCCTCAGCCTCAAGCTGGTCGTCTGCCGCTGTCTCATCGAACTCGGTGGAGGGCAGATGTGTGGCGCCCATACCGTCTCCTTGCTTGCCGCATGCGGATGCATTGCAATGTCGCTGGGATATATGCCGCTAGAGGAATGCATTCCCGCGTTGGCATATATATTGGCTTACTGGTCCTTACTTTATCTTCAGTAGGTGCCGCTCCTGATGCATGTTAAGCGCTAGGAACGTCGTGGCGCCTTTGTATAGTTTGCACAGAGAGCGAGGAACCGGCTGTTGGCCTCTGCCTCGCCGATGCTGACCCGCACGCCTTCGCCGCCGAAGGCTCGCACCGAAAGCGCCTGCGTGCCCGCCAGTTCGGCAAATTCCGAGCTGTTTTCGCCAAGGTTCAACCAGACGAAGTTGCCCTCCGCCTCGGGTACGAACCAGCCGAGTTCACGCAGTCCGGAGGTTACGCGGGTTCGTTCGTCCACGATGCTTTGTACCCTTTCTACAACCAAGGGGTAATTCTGCAGCGACACTATGGCTGCATTTTCAGCGATCTGTGACACGGCGAACGGCGTGGCCGCCACACGCAAGTACTGGGTCAGCACAGGGTTCGAGACGCTGTAGCCCACCCGCAGGCCCGCCAGTCCATGTGCCTTGGAGAACGTCCGGAGCACCACAACGTTCGGGTATTTGCGGTACATCGCGATGCCGTCCACAGCACCGCTGGCGCGGACGAACTCTTGGTAGGCCTCATCAATCACCACCACGACGTCGGACGGGACCGCCTGGATGAACCGCTCCGTTTCCGCAGTGGTCAGGACGGGGCCCGTGGGGTTGTTCGGGGTGCAGAGCAGGATGACTTTGGTGCGGACCGTTACGGCCGCAGCCATCGCATCCAGGTCGTGGCGTCCCTCGGCCGTCAGCGGAATGCGGACGCTCTCTGCGCCCACGAGGCCCACGCTGATGGGATACGCCTCGAAGGACCGCCACGCATAAATCACCTCGTCCGCTTTGCCGTCGTCGTTCTGGCCGGCGAACGTGGACAGCAGCTGGTTGAGGGCGCCGAGGCTTCCGGCGCCGGTGACCACATCCTCGGCCGGCACTGCCAGGAATTCGGCGAGCGCCGCACGAAGCTTGCTGCTGAGGGGATCGGGGTAGCGGTTGAAGTCCGTCTGGTTGGAAATTGCCTCCAGCACTGCCGGAAGAGGGGGCAGGGGGTTCTCGTTGGACGACAGCTTGTAGCTGGCCAGCCCATCCACGGCGACGGGAGGCTTTCCTGCGGCGTACCGGGGTAGCCGGCTAACCACGGGGCGCGGCCGGATTTCGCCAGGCAGGATCTCTGAAGTCATGCAAACTAGCCTACTTCGCCTGACCGGCACGGGCCGGGTGGGCGCCCAGGCGGGGCTCAGGGCAGTGTGACAGCATGGGCCTATGCGCTCTTTTATTGTTCGAGTCCTTATCAACGGGCTGGCCCTCTGGATTGCCAGCTGGATACTGCCGGGCCTGGATATCTCTACTTCGGCCACTACCGAGGCGGTGGCCAACACGGGCGTATCGCAGGGCACCGAGACGATTGGCATCGTTCTCGCGTATCTGTTCATCGGGTTGATCTTCGGCGTGGTGAATGCGTTTGTCCGCCCCCTGGTCAGCTTTCTGTCCCTGCCCATCACCATCCTCACGCTGGGCCTGTTCACCATCGTTATCAACGCCGCCATGCTGTATCTGACGTCCTGGCTCAGCAGTTACACGCCGGTGAACTTCACCATCGATTCGTTCTTCTGGACGGCCGTCCTCGCGGCCATCATCATCACGCTCATTTCACTGGTTGCCGGGCGGCTGACAGGCGCCGGCAGGCGCTGACGGGCGCTGACGGCGGATCACTTCGCCCGGTCAATCTCAGACGCCCGCTGAGGAGGGTCTGGCATCGGCTTCGGTACAGGTTCGGGAGGCTTCGAACGGGACAGCGCGAAGCGGGTGGCCGTTGCCGTGCCGCCTGCCCCCAGGACGCCGCCAAGAACCGCGGTTGACGCCATCAGAGAGGGATCGTCACTTGCTGCGACGAGCCGCGCGGCTCCCTGGTAGTTGTTGAGATTGTGGCCGGGCCCAATACCGAATGCACCACCTTCTGGCGTGGTTACTGGGCTGTTGAGGGTCACCGTAACCCGGTTTCGGGCGTCCGGGTTCGGTGTACCGTCGCTGCCGGGCACCCAATCCTGCCGGTGCTCCAGGTGAAGGGCGGTGACGTCGGCGTCCGGAACAATGCCACCCACGGGAGACCCTGCGGTGAGGACATATTTCATGTCGTACTCGTTAAGGAAGAGATCGTCGGCCGCCAGGTTCATTGCGTGGATTCCACCTTGGCTGTAACCCACGGCCACGACGGGCGCCCCCTTTTCCGCGCCGGCAGCCTGCAGGGCCCGTAGCACCGCCGCGTTGACTTCTGCGGAGCTGTGGCCCAGCCCTTCAACGATGCCGGCTTCGTCGAACGGATTAACGCCGCCCATTTCACCTCCGGCCTGCGTTCCGGGAATGACCACCACGTAGGCCTTCTGTCCCCCGTTATCCACTTCGACGACTTCGATGTAGCCTTCACCGCGTTCATCGATGATCCGTGCCCGTTCCAACAACGCAGCCGGAGAACCGTCGAATTCAATGGGCAGCGTCTCCTTCTTTTCCAACGTGACCGAACGCGGCTGAAGGATTCGGTTTGAACGCCCGGACACACCGGCGAGCAAAGGTACCGCCGCCGCAATATGCCTGCCCGCCGCCATGTCTGCCGCAAGCGCTACCCAAAAGCGCTCCGGGGAGACTGCCAACAAGGCAGCCATCGCAAGTGGTCCCACGGCGAGTTCCGTGACTTCCCTGTTGGGAACCGGACCCAAGCCGAGGTCCACCGCCAGCCTGCCAAGGGTTTCGGGGCTCGTCAGGCCGCCGCCAATTCCGCGCGAGAATCCCGCCCACGCTTCCGCCGTTTCGTAGTCCCTTTTGCAGTCCCGCACCTGGCTGCTGATTCCCTGCAGCTCCGCACGGACCGCCTGGACACTCCACTGCGCCTCCCCGACGTCCATCAGGGCCGCCGTTCCGGTGGGACGCGCTTCATCCTGGTACGGACACAGGTCTTCCCAGATGCGGCGCACCTCCACTTCGACGGCAGCCAGCTCGCCCGCAGCAGCGTCGAGCTTCTCCGCGCCGCCTACGAGCTCCTCCAACTGAAAACTGATCCCTCCGATGCCGCCCCTGATTTCCATGCCCCCTTCCACGGCAGGCCCTGTCAGCTGGATCGGCCCGCCGCTGCCGGATGGCGTCACCTCGGCCATCAGTGCCGCCCCGCCGGGTTGCCGGCGGACGTTCCCACCGCCTGTGCGTGGCGTTTCACGGAAGCCAGCGCGTCCTCGAGCCGTACCCTCGCCCTCCCAAGGGCCACTTCCTGCAGAGCCACCGAGTTCCTGTACGCCCTCCCGGCAGGTGACTGCCAGTCCAAAAGCTGGATCTCGCGAAAGCCGCCGAGGACCTTTTCCACCCTCCCCAAGCAAAGGTCAACCCGTGCCGCCAACTGCTGAACCTCATAACCTCGGGACATGCATGCCGCCATGTCGGCTGCCGTCACGTCACTGCCCATGCCCGTTCCCCCTCCCGGATACAGCCCGAACTTTTCGTCCGTCAAGGCCCAACTCCTGAACGCCGACGCTACGGAAGGCAGACCACACGACGGAAGCACCGCCGTCGGCTATGTGGACAAGTCACGCCGTTGTTCACATGCGACGGACCGCTTCAGCGGCGGTGAGGAGTTCATGAAAGAATCAGCACATGCCTGAAACTGCCGCCACAGCTGATACCCGCACGCCCTCCGGACGCCTGGCCCTCGCCGCGTCACCGGACCAGATCGCCCTGGGTCCGCTGGACGGCCGTTACCAGTCCGCCGTTGCGCCCCTCGTTGACTACCTGTCCGAGGCAGCCCTGAACCGTGACCGCGTGGCCGTGGAAGTCGAATGGCTCATCCACCTGACCAGCAACAATGTCCTTCCCGGCGCAGGCGCGCTCACCGCGGGACAGCAGGAAAAGCTCCGCGCGATCGTCACCGAATTCAACTCCGCCTCGGTGTCCGAGCTCGCCGAAATCGAAGCCGTTACGGTCCATGACGTGAAGGCCGTGGAGTACTACATCGGCCGCCGGCTGCCCGCCATCGGTATCGAGAACCTGACCGCCATGGTCCACTTCGGCTGCACGTCCGAGGACATCAACAACCTCTCCTACGCCCTGGGCGTCAAGGGCGCTGTGGAGGACGTGTGGCTGCCCGCCGCACGCGCCCTCGTGGCCCAGATCAGCAAGATGGCCGAGGACAACCGCGCGGTCCCCATGCTCTCCCGCACGCACGGCCAGCCCGCCACGCCCACCACCCTGGGCAAGGAACTGGCAGTCATCGCGCACCGCCTGACCCGCCAGCTGGACCGGATCGCCAAGACCGAATACCTGGGCAAGATCAACGGCGCCACCGGAACCTACGCAGCCCATGTGGCTTCTGTCCCCGGCGCTGACTGGCAGCAGGTGGCCAAGTCCTTCGTCGAGGGCCTGGGCCTGACCTGGAACCCGCTGACCACCCAGATCGAAAGCCACGACTGGCAGGCCGAGCTCTACGCCGACGTCGCCCGGTTCAACCGGATCCTGCACAACGTCTGCACGGACATGTGGAGCTATATCTCCATCGGCTACTTCGCCCAGATCCCCGTGGCCGGCGCCACCGGATCCTCCACCATGCCGCACAAGGTCAACCCCATCCGGTTCGAGAACGCCGAGGCGAACCTGGAAATCTCCTCCGGCCTCCTGGACGTGCTGGGCTCCACGCTGGTGACCTCCCGCTGGCAGCGCGACCTCACCGACTCCTCCAGCCAGCGCAACATCGGTGTGGCGTTCGGCCACTCCCTCCTGGCGATCTCCAACGTGGCCAAAGGCCTGGACCGCCTCGATGTTGCCGAAGACGTCCTCGCCGGCGACCTGGACACCAACTGGGAAGTCCTGGGCGAGGCCATCCAGATGGTCATGCGCGCCGAGGCGATTGCCGGCGTCGAAGGCATGGAAAACCCGTACGAGCGGCTCAAGGACCTCACCCGGGGCCAGCGTGTGGATGCCGCCCGGATGCAGGAATTCGTCCAGTCCCTGGGGCTCTCCCCCGAGGCCGAGGCCCGGCTGCTCGCCCTCACGCCGGGCAAGTACACCGGCATCGCGGACCAGCTGGTGGACCACCTCAAGTAGGACGCTGCAGGCACAAGAAGTACGACGCAGGCACAAGAAGTACGACGGCGGCGCCGGGTCCTTGGCGGGCCCGGCGCCTTCCGTGGTTGAGCCTGCCGAACGGTTGCGGTGTTCGCGCCCGACGTCGGCCCGGCAGGCAGACGCCGGATCCCGCCGCCGGATGCGAAACTGGAGTCATGAAGCTGCTCCTCATCCGCCACGGACAGACCCCCGG
Organism: Pseudarthrobacter sp.; assembly: GCF_036675385.1. Taxonomy (NCBI): domain Bacteria; kingdom Bacillati; phylum Actinomycetota; class Actinomycetes; order Micrococcales; family Micrococcaceae; genus Pseudarthrobacter; species Pseudarthrobacter sp. The sequence continues at coordinate 10,070 of NZ_JAKFFD010000215.1, forward strand.
CAACGTACTCGGCCAGCTGGACACCGCCCACCCGGGGCCGGGGCTGACCGAGCTGGGAGAACGCCAGGCCGAGGCCATGGCACGGTCCCTGGCCAACGAGCAGATAGGCGCAGTGTACGCATCCACACTTCTGCGGACCCAGATCACGGCCGCCCCGCTGTCCCGGCTCCACGGGCTTGAGGTTGAAGTCCTGGATGGGCTGCACGAGATCGAAGCAGGGGCGCTGGAGAAACTGACCGACCACGAGTCGCACATGCGCTACATGGGGACAGTGTTCGCATGGGCAGCCGGTGACCTGGACCGCCGGATGCCGGCGGGCCCGGACGGCCACGAGTTTTTCGAACGGTACGACGCCGCCATCAACCGGATTGCCGAGCGCGCGGCCAGCAATGGTGGCTCCGCCGTCGCGGCCGTGGTGAGTCACGGCGCGGCCATCCGCACCTGGACCGGGCTCCGCGCCGCCGGCGCCGACCATGAGTTCGCGGCCCGCCATGTCCTGTCCAACACGGGCATCGTGGCCCTGGAAGGGGACCCCGGCGCAGGCTGGAAGCTGATCCACTGGGACGGGAGCCCGGTGGGCGGCCTCGCTCTCGCGGATCCGACCGCCGAGGACCCTATGGGCGGCGCCGCGTAGCCGCTGGGAAACACTGGACGCCATGTGGCGGGGCGTCCATGATGAAGTCAGGCATGAGGCTTCCCCAGGGGACCACGGCCAGTGGTGCCAGCCCTTGCCGTGGAGGCGCAGTGGAATGTCACGCGAAACCGCACCGGCTGCCCAGGGAGGGGCTGCCGGTCCGTTCGAGGCCAACGATTCCTTCTTCGCGGACTACTACGAGCACGTCGCGGCAGAGGACCTCCTGGACTACAGTCCGGAGACCCTGGGCCGGCGGGCCCGGTACCACGCGGAATTAGCGGGCATCCGCGCTCCCGGACAGTCCGTCGTCGGGGTCCTGAATGAAACCGATGCGAGCATCGTGATGGTGGTCGCCAATGACATGCCCCATCTGGTTCACTCGGTGACAGCCGAGCTGACCAGGGAGAGCGCGTCGATCCGGCTGCTCGTGCACCCCACGTTCCGGGTGCGGCGGGACCCTGAAACGCATGCGTTGCTGGACGTCGCGCATGGGCCATCGCGGGCCGGACTGACAGCGGCGAACGCGGGCCACGCGGAAATCCCGGACGTCCGCCCGGACGAGTTGGGCGGCATCCAGGATGGGACCACAGAGACTTGGGTGGCCGTGGAAATCGGCCGGCTGCCTGGGGACTCGGGCGCCGAGGAAGTCATCGCGAACCTCCACGGGGTGCTGGCCGATGTTCAGGCAGTCGCCGAAGACCTCCCAGCCATCCATGCCCAGGTGACAGCCGCCGTCGGCTCCGTTGACGGATTCCCCAGCGCCACGGACCCGGCCCCGGATCAGCTCCGGGAACTGCTGCTCTGGCTGGACAACGGCAACTTCGTGTTCCTCGGGTACAGCGAATATGAGCGCACGACGGCGGGCGGCCGGGATGCCCTGCGCGTGCGGGCGGGCGCGGGGCTGGGGCTGCTCCGGGAGGACCGTCCGGAAGGCGGGACTGGTCCGGCCTCCGGCGCACCGCACACAGCGGAGTCCGTGGAGGCAAGCCTCCTCAGCCCGCGGGCACTCACGCTCGCTACCTCGGATCTGCGTTCCTCGGTCCCCCGGCCCGCCTACCTGGACGAGATCCGTCTTCGGATCTTCGACGATGGCGGAGCCGTGGCCGGAGAGCGGCGCTTTGTGGGCCTGCTCGCTCCGGGCGCCACCGGCCAGTCCGTACGCCGCATTCCGGTGGTCCGGGACAAGGTCCTGGCCGTGCAGGAGCACCTTGGTTTCAAGACTGCCTCGCACCAGGGCAAGGAACTGCTGGCGGTGCTGGAGTCGTTCCCACTCGACGAACTGTTCCATATGGAACAGCTCGATCTGGCCCAGCTGGCCACGGAGATCCTGCGCCTGCAGCAGCGCCGCCAAACGCGGCTTTTCCTGCGGCCGGACAGCATCGGCCGCTTCATGTCCGCCCTGGTTTTCCTTCCCCGGCGCCGCTACAACACTGCGGTCCGGCTCAGGATCGAGCAGGAACTCAGGCACGCCTTCAAATCCCCGTCCATCGAGTTCGAGGTCCGGCTAGGCGACTCCCCTATGGCCCGGGTGTTCTTCCGGATCCTGCTGGGCCCCGGGACGCCAGCGCCCGACGTCGACCCCCTGGAGCTGGAGCGGCGTGTAGTGGCGGCAAGCCGCTCGTGGACGGAGGGCCTGGACGAGTCCCTCCGTGACCGATTCACCGCAGAGGAGGCGGCGCGGCTCTCGACACTGTGGCAGGGCTCGTTTCCGCCCGGCTACCGTGCGGACCATGACGCCGAGGACGCGGTCCGCGACATCGCCGCCTTCGAGGAATTCGACCTTGACGGGACGGGCGGGCGGGCGCTGGACAACCCTCTGTTGACTGTCTATGTCCGGCCGGAAGCCACGCGGCCGCCGGCAGAGGACGCGCGGATGCGCCTCTACCTGACCAGCGCCCAGAGCCTCACCCGGTTCCTGCCATTCCTCCACAACCTGGGGCTTGAGGTGCTGGACCAGCGTCCCTTTGAGCTTCGGCGCGCCAACGGACAGGACCTCTTCCTCTACGACCTCGGGCTGAAGTACCCGCCCGGCATCGATCCCCTGGAAACCAGCATGCTGTTGGCGGATTCGTTCTGCGCGGCCATGCGCGGAGACATCGAGTCGGACGGCTTCGATGCCCTGGTGATCAGGGAGAAGGTCAGCTGGCGCCAGGCCGTGGTCCTCCGCAGCTACGCCAAATACCTGCAGCAACTGGGCACCCTGAATTCCTACGGCTTCATGGCGGACACCCTGCTGTCCAACACCCGGGCCACGCACGCACTGCTCGCGCTGTTCCACGCCAAATTCGTTCCCGGCATTGACTGGACCCGGCGCCTCCGCGACACGGCCGCCGCCAGGAAGGAACTGATGGCCGCGATCGAGGAAATCCCCAGCCTCGACGCCGACCGGCTGCTCCGCATGTTCATGAACCTGATCGAGGCCACGCTCAGAACCAACTACTTCCTGGACAGGCCCCATGTGAGCTTCAAGCTCAGCCCGGCCGCCATCCCCAACGCACCGTTTCCGAGGCCCAAGTTCGAAATCTGGGTGTACTCGCCGCGAGTGGAAGGGGTTCACCTGCGGTTCGGCATGTTGGCCCGCGGCGGCCTGCGCTGGTCGAACCGCAGCGAGGACTTCCGCACCGAAGTCCTGGGGCTGGTCAAGGCCCAGAACGTCAAGAACTCGGTCATTGTGCCCACCGGGGCCAAAGGCGGCTTCTACGCCAAACGGCTTCCGGATCCTGCGATTGACCGGGCCGCCTGGATGGCCGAGGGGCAGGAGAGCTACCGGATCTTCATCAGGGGAATGCTCGATCTCACGGACAACCTGCTTGGTTCCGGAAACGGCGGCACGGTGGTGGCCCCCAAGAATGTGGTCCGTCACGACGGCGACGATTACTACCTGGTGGTGGCCGCAGACAAGGGGACGGCTGCTTTTTCGGACACCGCCAACGAGGTGGCCCACGCGTACGGCTTCTGGCTTGACGATGCCTTCGCCTCCGGCGGGTCCGTAGGCTACGACCACAAGGAAATGGGCATCACGGCCCGCGGCGTGTGGGCGTCGGTGAAGCAGCACTTCAGCGAGCTGGGCCTGGACACGCAGCGGGAGGATTTCACGGTCGCGGGCATCGGCGACATGAGCGGCGACGTCTTCGGCAACGGGATGCTGCTCTCCCGCCATATCGTGCTGGTGGCGGCCTTCGACCACCGGCACATCTTCCTGGACCCAAACCCCGATCCGGACACCTCCTATGCGGAACGCCGGCGGCTTTTCGGGCTGCCCCGGTCCTCCTGGGCCGACTATGACGCCCGGGCCATCAGCGCGGGCGGCGGCGTCTACGCCCGGTCCGCAAAGACCGTCCCAATCAGCGATCCGGTCCGGATCGCGCTGGGCCTCGAAAGTGGCCGGAGCAGCATGGCGCCGCAGGAACTCCTGCAGGCCATCCTCCGCGCGCCGGTGGATCTGATCTACAACGGCGGCATCGGCACGTACATCAAGGCCTCCAGCGAAACCCAGGCCGAGGTGGGAGACAAAGCCAACGACGCCATCCGCATCAACGGACACGAACTGCGGGCCCGGGTCATCGCCGAAGGCGGGAACCTTGGCGTCACCCAGCGGGGCCGGATCGAAGCCGCGCTGCACGGAGTCCTCCTGAACACCGACGCGATCGACAACTCGGCCGGCGTCGACTGTTCCGACCACGAGGTCAACATCAAGATCTTCGTCGATGCGATGATCGCGGCAGGACTGATGCGCCGGGAGGAGCGGACCGGGTTCCTGCATTCGCTCACCGATGAGGTGGCCAGGCTCGTCCTGAAGGACAACACCGAGCAAAACGCGCTCCTCGTGGCCGAGCGGCAGCTGGTGCTGAACTGGAGCCCCGGGTTCGAGCGGACCATGGACTGGCTGGAATCCACCACGGACCTGGACCGGAACCTTGAGGGACTGCCAAGCACGGAGGCGCTGCATGCCCGCCTGCAGCGCGGGGAAGGGCTGACCTCCCCGGAACTCTCCGTGCTGGCCGCCTACGCCAAGATCGAACTGGCCCGGGAACTGAATGCCAGCGACCTGGCCGATGACCCCTGGTTCAGGCAGACGCTGCGCAGCTACTTCCCGCGCCAGATCGTGGAACGCTTCGGCGACGAGCTGGACAGGCATCCACTGCGCCGCGAGATCGTGGGCACCGTCATGGCCAACGACATCGTCAATATCGGCGGAATTACTTTCGCGTTCCGCGCCATCGAGGAAACCACGGCCAGCGCCGCCGCCGTTGCCAGGGCCTTCGTGGTCCTGCGGGAGGCTTACGATCTGGATTCGATAGTCGCGGCCCTGGCCGCACTTCCCCCGGAATTCCCCAGCAAGGAAAGCGCCGGGGTGGCCCTGCACATGCGCAGGCTTTTGGACCGCGCCACCCGCTGGTATGTGACCCATGACCACAGGGACCAGCCGATCTCCGAAGCCCTGGCCCGGATCAAGCCGACGCTCGACATCCTGCGAACCAAGACCTCGCACTACTTGCGCGGGGCCGATCTTGACCTTGTGGAGGACCGCCTGGCGCACTGGGACAGCGTCGGTCTGCCCGCGGAGCTCGGCAAGCGGGCGTCTGATTTGCTGGAAAGCTTCGGTCTCCTGGACATCTCGCTCATCTCGGAACAAGTCCGGGAGCCCGTCACCGCGATCATCGACGTCCACTACGCAATCTTCGAGCGCATTGGCGTGGTCAGGTTGTTGCTTCGCATCACGGACCTCCCCAGGGCGAACCGCTGGGAAGCCCTTGCCCGGGCGGCGCTGCGTGACGATGCCTATTCGGCCGGCGCCGACATGACCACGTCCGTCATGAAGTCCACTCCGCCACAAGCTGCAGGAGTCGATGCCGTGGAACGGATCGTGGCATGGGAGCGCGGGTACCAGGAGCAGCTGGCCCGGATCAAGGACACGTTTGCCGAAGTGACCAAACCAGGGGATGTGGACATCGCTTCGATCTCCGTCGCCCTGAAGCTGCTGCGAACCCTGGTCCGCCGGTAGCCCGTAGTTCTCCGGACGCTTACGCCAAGGAAACACCACGGTAACCGCGGCTTCGTAGGCTTGATGTGCATAACCCCTTCGGCGAAAGAGGCTCGCGATGCAGACCAACCCACGGCTCAACATCAGGCAGGTCACCTGGGCCAACCCTGTGGGTGCCGATCTGCGCAGGGCCCAGCAGGCGGAACTGGACGCCCGCTTCGGTACCCCTGACCACGAACCGGGGACCCCGCCGTCGGGCGCTGACTGTGCCGTGTTCCTGGTGGCGTACGACAAAGGCTCGGGACAGCCCGTGGGCTGCGGCGGACTCAGGCTGCTGGACAGCGCCACGGCCGAAATCAAACGGCTCTACGTGCTCCCGTATACGCGCGGCTCTGGCGTTGCCAGCTCCATCCTGGCTGCCCTCGAAGCGGAGGCGCACAAGCAGGGCATCACGCGCATCAAGGCCGAAGCAGGCTCGGCGCAGCCGGACGGCCGGAACTTCTACGAGAACTCCGGCTTCGATTCCGTCCCCAACTTTGGCGCTTACGTGGGCGTGGAGCACTCTTACTGCTACGCCAAGTCGATTGACTCGCACAGCGCCGCCCACACTGCCATGGCCTGAGCCAAATCCGGGCGGCGGTCCGTTAACAACAACTGCCACCACGTAACCTGCGCCGCGGCACGCTAACCTCGCCATATGGAATCCACTGACATCACCTTCCGCACCCGCAAATGGATCCGGCCGGAGGACCTGAACGCCAACGGGACCCTCTTCGGCGGAAGCCTGCTGAAATGGATCGATGAGGAAGCCGCAATCTACGCCATCCTCCAGCTTGGCAACGGCCGTGCGGTCACGAAGTACATCTCGGAGATCAACTTCGTGAGCTCCGCGGTGCAGGGAGACCTGGTGGAAATGGGCCTGACGGCGACGCGCTTCGGACGGACGTCATTGACTATGCGCGCCGAAGTCCGCAACATGATAACGCGCCAAAGCATCCTCACCATCGAAGAGATCGTCTTTGTGAACCTCAGCCCGGCCGGCAAGCCCGAGCCCCACGGCTACACCGAAATCACCTATGAGCGGGACCGGATTCCCACGCATCACCTGACGGAAACCCTCATTCAGGACTGACGACGGCGGGACGCGCCCCGCGCGGGCTGGGCGGGGCGGGTGAGACCTGAGCGGGCGTGCCGGCAGTCGGGGCGCCGGCCGTTTGCGATGGATCCCTGGGACGTACGGCATAGGATCGATAGCCGGACCCATTGAAAGGACCCTCTTGGCCAAGCTCTACTTCCGCTACGGCGCCATGAACTCAGGAAAGTCCACCGGGCTCCTGCAGGCCGCCTTCAACTACGAGGAGCGGGGCCAGCGTGTCCTTCTCGCCAAGCCCGACGTGGACACCAAAGGCGATACGGACATTGTGTCCCGTCTGGGCATGACCCGGTCCGTGGACTTCCTGATCTCCGCCACCACCCCCGTGCGCGAGCTCTTTGCCGCCCATGCGGCCGGCGATGACCCCGATGCCCTGCTGGAGCACGTGGACCAGAAGCCGGTAGCCTGCCTGCTGGTGGACGAGGCCCAGTTCCTGACCCCGGACCAGGTGGATGACCTGTTCCGCATCGCCGTCCTGGACAACGTGCCGGTTCTCGCCTACGGCATCAGGACAGACTTCCTGACCCGCGCCTTCCCGGGATCGCGCCGGCTTATGGAGGTCGCCCACACGCTGGAAGAGCTCAAGACCATTTGCCGGTGCGGGCGCAAAGCCATCTTCAACACCCGGCGCGTTGGCAACGAGGTGGTGTTCGACGGCGACCAGGTCGCCATCGACGGCCAGGACGTCTGGTACGAATCCCTGTGCGGCTCCTGCTACCTCGAGGAGTCCGGCGGCCGCCTGGGCTCGTGAGTTTGCCCCCGCCACCTGTTCCCACAATCGGAACGGCAGGGCAACGCCGCCGAAACACCCCGCTGTGATCCTTGAGGCATGAAGCCCAACGCAAGGAACCCTGCCGCGGCTGATTTGAGCTGCGAAGTCTGCGGCCTGATGCCGGAACCCACCAAGACCCGCCTGACCTTGGCCAACGTGGCCGTTATGCTCCCGATCGAACTGCTGGTCCACGCCCTCGTGGTGGGAACGCACCTGCCGTATCTTGCCAAGGTGCTGGTCCTCACGCTCACGGCCACAGTGCTGGTGATCTGGGTGGCGGAGCCGTCCGCCGCCCGGCTGCTCCGCGGCTGGCTGCACGCGCCGACGCTGCGGCACCACAGGAAGCTGGGCAGCGCACCGTCGTTGTGGCGGGCGCGCACGGTGCTCCAGGACCACCCGGGTTCGCTGCAGAAAATCACCCGGGCGCTGGCCCGCTTGGACACCAACATCCTCAGCATCCACGTCCACCCCGTTGAAGGGGGCGTGCTGGACGAGTTTGTGCTCTCGGCGCCGGGGAACCTCAGTGAACGGCACCTGCTGGAGGCACTGCACGACGGCGGCGGCTCGAGTTCGCGGGTCTGGCCCACCACCGCGCTGGCCATGGCGGACGGCCAGACGAAGGCGCTGAGCCTGGCGGCACGGATCGCCGACGCCCCGGACGAGCTGCCGCTGGCGGTGGCCGAGCTGCTTCGCGCCCGCATCCTCACCCCCGCAGAGGCCACCCTGGAAGCGGACGACGCCGGGACCCGCCTGAAGATCCCCACCGCCTGGCACGGCCCCATCACCTTCGCCCGTCCCGGCGAACCCTTCACGCCCGCCGAGTCAGCCCGCGCGCACCGGCTCGCCGAGCTCGCCGAAATCCTGGCCCACCGGCCGGCGCCTGCCCAAGTGACTGGCAGTTAACGTCGTCATTTCCGCGTTGACGACGTTAACTGCGAGCTAGTTGGGCCGGTTACATCCGGATGGTGAGCGCGCCGGGCTCAATGGTCATCAGGACGTGCTTGCCGTCGCCTTCGTGGTCGCCGTCGAGCTGATAGTCGTCGTTGTGCTCGAGAGTGACCTCTACGGTTTTGCCCTGGTAGTACTCCACGGACGTGTCCTTGCCGCGGCCCTTGCCGATCATGCCGGCCACCACGGAGAACCACCCGAATTTCCCCCTCGGTGCCAGCACGGCCACGTCCAGCAGGCCGTCATCCATCTTGGCGTCCGGGAAGATCTCCAGTCCGCCCTGGACCTTGCCGCAGTTACCCACCATCACGCTGCGGACCCCACGGTGAACCACTGTTTTGCCGTCGAGGACGATGGTTGCCTTCACCGGCTTGCCCGGCAGGTTCCGGATCCCGGCGTCCACGTAGGCCAGCCAGCCCACCTTGTCCTTGAGGTCCTCATTGGTGTCGGCCATGATGGTGGCGTCGTAGCCCACTCCGGCCATGACCAGGAAGACCTGTTCCTTGTCCGGATCATTGCGGGCGGCCCGGACCACGTCGATCTTCCGCTCCGTGCCCGCCAGGGCCCCGGCCATGGCGCCGTCAAAGTCGGTAACGTCCATCCCCAGGTTCCGGGCCAGTAGGTTTCCGGTGCCGAACGGAAGCAACCCCATGGGCACGTCCCCGCCGGAAAGGACCTCGGCCACACACCGCACGGTGCCGTCGCCGCCGGCAGCAATAACGACGTCGGCCCCTTGCTTGAGTGCCTCCTTCGCCTGGCCGACGCCGGGGTCCTCCTTGGTGGTCTCCAGCCAGATGGGATCGCCCCAGCCGTTCTCCGAGCAATGCTTGGCCGCCAGGGCACGCACGTCGATGTCCACCGGCTTGGCAGGATTGATGATGATGGCCGGGCGCTTGCGGGAAGTGGAGCTGTTGGCTGTCATGGTGTCCTTCGCTGACATGGGAATTGGGCCTTGGGGACAGCGTACTTCGCTACAGCGCCTTCACCGCGCCCAGCACCTTGGCCAGGGAATCCTTGGCGTCGCCGAAGAGCAGCGAGGTCTGCGGTTCGTACAGGAGCTCGTTCTCGATCCCTGCGAATCCGGGCCGCATGGACCGCTTCAGGAAGATCACCTGGCGGGCGTCGGCCACTTCCAGGATGGGCATACCGTAGATCGGCGAGCCGGAGGACGTCTTCGCCGCCGGGTTCACCACGTCGTTGGCGCCCACCACCAAAGCGACGTCGGCCATGCGGAACTCGGAGTTGATCTCGCCCATTTCCTTGAGCGATTCGTACGGCACGTTCGCCTCGGCCAGGAGCACGTTCATGTGCCCCGGCATGCGGCCCGCCACGGGATGGATGGCGAAGTCCACCTCGATGCCGCGGGCTTCGAGGGCCAAGGCCAGCTCGGCGGCTGTGTGCTGGCCCTGCGCCACCGCCAGGCCGTAGCCGGGGACGATGATCACCCGCTGCGCGTAGCCCAGGAGCACCGCCACGTCCTCCGCGCTGGAGGACCTGACGGGACGTTCGCTCACGGCGGTGGACCCCGCCGTCGAACCTCCCTTGAAGGCGCCGAACAGGATGCCGGCCACGCTGCGGCCCATCGCGGCCGCCATGGCCCGGGTGAGGATGGTACCGGAGGCGCCCACCAGCGTGCCGGCCACCACCAGCAGCACGTTGCCGAGCACCACGCCGGACGCCGCCACGGCCAGGCCGGTGAACGCGTTCAGGAGCGAGATGACGATAGGCACGTCCGCGCCGCCCACCGGCAGCACCAGCAGCGCACCGGCGGCCAGGCCCAGGACCATCAGCAGCACCGCGAGCGCCAGGGAACCGGACAGGACGACGGCGACGGCGGTGCCCACGGCGGCAAGCAGCACCGCCGCCATCACCACGGGAAGGCCCGGAAAAACGATGGGCCGGGTGGTCATGAGTTCCTGGAGTTTGGCGAAAGTGACCCCGGAGCCCGCGAAGGACACGGCCCCCACCAGCAGGGTGAACACGATGGCGACGCGGACCCAGGGGTCGGCGGTGTGGCTGAGTTCCAGCAGCGCCACCAGGGCTGCGGCGCCGCCGCCCACGCCGTTGAACAGTGCCACGAGCTGCGGCATCTGGGTCATCTGCACCCGCCGGGCCACCGGCGCGGCCACGGCGGACCCCACCGCGATGGCACCGATGATCCAGGGGATGTTGTCCAGCCGGGCGGAAAGGAAGACCGTGACGACGGCGAGGAGCGCACCGAAGGCACCGATCAGGTTGCCGCGCCGGGCAGTCCGGGGCGAGCTGAGGCCGCGAAGGGCCAAGATAAAGAACACCGCGGCGGCGAGGTAAAGCAGCGAGGTCCAGACGGGGTCGAGGAGGGTCACTTTGCTTCCTCCCTGCCGGTGGATTCCTTGAGCGTGGCTTCCTGGCGGACCACGTCTTTCCGGGCACGGAACATGTGCAGCATCCGGTCCGTCACCACAAAGCCGCCCACGAGGTTGGCGGTGGCCAGCACTACCGCGAGCAGCGCCACGGCCAGGATCCACGGGTCCGCCGCCTGGCCGGCCACGATGATGGCGCCCACCAGGATGATGCCGTGGATGGCGTTGGCTCCGGACATCAGCGGCGTGTGCAGGGTGCTGGAGACCTTGGAAACCACTTCGAAGCCCACAAACACCGCCAGCACGGTGACCGTCAGAAGGCTCATGCCGTCCATCAGATTCCCCCTTCGTTCTGGACCGTGTCGTTCTGGACCCGGGGCGCATGGTCGGGCGGGGCGGGGACGAGTGCCGCCAGGGCCTCGGCCGTGGGCAGGTGCCGCACCTCGCCGTCGTGCGTGAGGCACGCGCCGGCGATCACGTCGTCGTCGAAATCGGGGGCAACGGTGCCGTCCCGGACCATCAGGGCGAGCAGGTTGGCCACGTTCTTGGCATACAGGCGGGACGCGTCCTGCGCCATCGCGGACGGTGCGTCCTTCAGCCCCACCAGCGTGACGTGGCCCTGCCCGTCGGCGGTCGGAACCAGGATGTCCTCGCCGGGAACAACGCCCTCCACGTTGCCGCCGGACTCAGCGGCGAGGTCGACGACGACGGAGCCGGGGCGCATGCCCTGCACCATTTGGCGGCTCACGAGGAGCGGTGCGCGCCTGCCCGGGACGGCCGCCGTCGTGATCAGGACATCCGCCACGGCGACGTGCGGGGCGAGGAGTTCACGCTGGAGGGCGCCGCGGTCGGCACTGAGTTCGCGGGCGTAGCCACCCGATGCCTCCGCCGTTTCCAGGTCCAGCTTGATGAACGTGCCGCCCATCGACGCGACCTCGTCAGCGGAGGCGGGCCGGATGTCGTTGGCGGAGACCCGGGCGCCCAGCCGTTTTGCGGTGCCGATGGCCTGCAGCCCGGCAACCCCGGCGCCGAGCACCAGCACACGGGCCGGCGGGACGGTGCCGGCGGCGGTCATGTACAGCGGGAAAAAGCGCGGCAGCCGGATGGCGGCTTCGAGCACGCAGCGGTAGCCGGCCACCAGGGCCTGGGAGCTGAGCGCGTCCATGGACTGGGCGCGCGAGATGCGGGGCACCAGTTCCAGGGCGAAGGCGCTGACGCCGGCCTCCACGAGCGCCTGCACGGTGGCGAGTTCGGACGACGGCGAGGCCAGGCCAATGGTGACGGCGCCCCTCTTCAGGGCCGCCGCCGTCGGGGGTTCCAGCGGGCGGACGTGGACCAGGACGTTCAGTTCGCCGGGATCCAGGTCCTGGACGATGCGGGCGCCGGCATCGGCGTAATCGTGGTCCGAGTGGCCGGCGGCGGCCCCTGCTCCTGCCTCGATCAGGACGTCCAGGCCAAGCCCCGCCAGCTGCTTGACCGTTTCCGGCGTGGCGGCCACACGCCGCTCACCCTCATGACGTTCCCGCGGTATGCCCAGTTTCAAACCGCCAACTCCCTTACGGACGAGTGCGGCAGTACCTCTGGCGTTGGCTCCCAGCCGTGGTCCGGCTGTTTCAGGGCGGGGCTTCGAGTAGCGGCACTGCTGCACGTAGTTGGCTAGAGTCTATGGCGCTTTGATGGGATGCGGTGGCTATGTTGCTGCGGGTCAACCGGTTGGCTGTCTTTTGGGGCGTGTCTGCGGCTGCCCCGGGCATCGGTCCGAAGCTTAAAACGCCAGCGAATGTTTGAATATCCGCACATCCGACGATGTTGGTATATTCAAACAATGCGCAATGTTGTAATATTCATACACTTGACAGTGTTGCCATAATCAATCATGAGGAGTGGTATGCCCGCCTTCGAAGCCCGCAGCCCCAAGGAATTCGGCGCCGCAGTAAAGCACGCGCGCACTGGACGCGGATTGACGCAGGAACAGCTGGCGGAGGAACTCGGTATCCCCCGCCTGTATCTTGCGAGCCTTGAGTCCGGTACCCCGACCCTATGGGCCACACGCATGTTCCGGACTCTTCGTCGCCTTGGAATCAGGGTGACCATCAGCTACGACGTTCCCGCAGGATCCACTGGTGCCTGACCACTTGGACGCCTATCTCTACGATGATCACATTGGCACGGTAACGCCCACGCGGCGGGACCGGCGGCAGGTGACATTCACGGTGAACCCTTCATTCGCCGGAGCGCCAGGGCTTCTCAGTGAGGGTTTCTCACTCGTCCCGGGGACAACTGTCGACACCCGGCAGGTCTCCAATTTTCTCGGCGGTTACGCCCCCGAAGGAAACCACCGCATCCAGCTTGCACGTAAAGCCCGCATTGATGAGAGTGACCTGTTCGCATTCCTCAAGAAATACGGCCTAACCATGGCCGGGGCCCTCTCCTTCCGAACCGATTCGCCCGGCGACCATGCCCCTGGCGCTTACCGGCCTCTCAACACGCGAGAAGTGATCCGTAAGCTCGAAACAGCCCAGCGGGACTTTGACCTGGGAAATGAGCCAGACAGCGGCCGCTCGATGCTCCCGGGGTTCCAGCCAAAAGTTCTCCTGGCGAAATTCGCTGATGAGTGGGCCTACCCGGAGAATCGGGCGCATTCGACTCACATTCTTAAGCCGCCGCCACCACACCGCCCTGCCACAATCTTCGATGAGTACTACTCCCACGAACTGTCACGACACATGGGTCTGACCAGGTTCCAGAGTGAGCTGGTCACCTACAACCAAGTCACGTTCCTTGCCATCCAGCGATACGACCGCATCGTCGAGGGAGAAGCCGTCCGTCCCATCCATCAGGAGGACGCTGCACAGGCCCTCGGACTCGACTGGACTGACTCCGCCGTCAAGTTTCAGAATCCCGAGCAGCCCCACTCGCCGCTAAGGCCCACGGCCCGGAGGATCGCGGAACTCTTTGGATCCTTCGGCGACGGGACAGATCTTGAGATTTGGTTGCAGCACCTGGTCTACAACGTGATCATCGGCAATCATGACGCGCACGCGAAAAACGCGTCCATAGTTCATGAACCGAAGGGGGATTCACGGATCGCCGACCTCTACGACGCCGTCCCCATGCTGCACATTAACGACGATCCGTCGCGGATCGGTTCTCGGAAGATTGGCGACGAGCTGTCGTTGGCGATCGGCGGTGAGTTCAACCACCACCGGATCACCCTTGATCATTTCTACGCCGAAGCCGCCAGCTGGGGTGGAATTGGAAAACGACGCATCGAGTCGGTCATTCGCGACACGCTTGCCCGCCTGGCTGTTGCCCTGAACGAAACTCCGGTCATTTCCGGCGGTAGCCCCGCTCTCCGGGACAGGATCGGCTATAACCTCGATCGGATTGAATCCGGAAAGTCGATCGGAAAGCCAAAAAGGCCGATCGCCGCCTGGTCGAAACGCGCCTGACCTTACGGAGGCTACCGACGGGCCGTCAGGTCCGCCGAGACGAGCTTCGCGGTAGCCACGATTTCCCGGGCCACTGCGGCCAGATACGCTTCCGGATCCGGCTGGGCCGCCACCGACTGGGCCTGGAGGGACACGTTCACCGCGGCCACCACCTTGGTTGGCCCATCGAACACGGGAGCGGCAACGGACATCAGCCCGAGCTCAAGCTCCTGGTCAAGCAGGCACCAGCCCTGGGCGCGGACGGTATCCAGCACTGCCAGCAACTCCGGGATAGTGCCAAGCCCGCGCGGCGTCAGCGGTTTGATGTCCGCCGCTGCCAGGTAGTCCTTGAGTCCGGCGGGCGGCAGGGCCGCTAGCAGCACCCTGCCCATGGACGTGGCATAGGCCGGGAAGCGTGTGCCCACGGTGATGCCGACATTCATGATGCGGCGCGTGGTCACCCTTGCGATGTAGGCGATGTCCGTGCCGTCCAGCACCGCCGCCGACGTGGATTCGCCCAGCTTGAGCGACAGTTCCTCCAGGTGGGGCTGGGCCAGCTGCGGCAGGGACAGCCCGCTGAGGTAGGCGTAGCCGAGCTGCAGGACCTTGGCCGTGAGCGCAAACGTCTTGCCGTCAGTCCTGACGTAGTCCAGCTCAACAAGGGTGTGCAGGAAGCGCCGGGCCGTGGCTCTGGTCAGGTCTGTCCTGGCCGCCACCTCGGTGAGGGTCATGACCGGGTGGTCGGTATCAAAAGCCCGGATCACCGCCAGCCCGCGCGCCAGCGACTGCACGTACTGGTCGCTCGCCTGCGGGGCGGCCCGTGAGTCTGCGGGTGCGTTGGTCATGGTTACCAATCCTATTCGGCGCGAAGGGACAG
>NZ_JAKFFD010000206.1:0-24991 GCF_036675385.1 Pseudarthrobacter sp.
CCCACGGGCGCGCAGTGGTCTGCCGAACGGCGTGAACAGGTCCTGGACGTGGTCCGCGCGAAGGGGGCGTTCCTTGTGGAGGACGACTGGGCGCACGATTTCGGCATCACCTCCAACCCCGTGCCCGTTGCCTCCCGCGACGACTCCGGCCACGTGGTCTACCTGCGCTCGCTGACCAAGAGCGTGTCACCGTCCATCCGCGTCGCCGCGGTCATCGCCCGCGGCCCGGCGCGGGAGCGCATCCTGGCGGACCGGGCGGCCGAATCGATGTACGTCAGCGGGCTGCTCCAGGCGGCAGCGCTCGACGTCGTCACGCAGCCCGGGTGGCAGACGCATCTTCGCAGCCTCCGCCACCAGCTCGAATCCCGGCGGGACCTGCTGCTCACCAGCCTGCGCCAGTACGCCCCGCAGGCTCATATCGAGCTGGTGCCCAAGGGCGGCCTGAACCTGTGGGCGCGGCTGCCCGACGGGACCGACCTCGATCGGCTGACCCGCGACTGTGAAACCGCCGGGGTGATCATCGCCGGCGGCAACGAATGGTTCCCCGCCGAACCGGCAGGCCCGTTCATCCGGCTCAACTACTCCGGGACGAATCCGGGCGCCTTTCCCGAGGGCGCCCGGATTATCGGCCAGGCGATTGAACGCAACGGGGCCTGACGGGATCGGCGGTCTCTATTCGCCCAGCAGCCCGGTGACGGCGATCTCGCCGCCGTCGCGCTCTTTCAGGCCGGCCACGAATTCCTCCTTTCCATCATGCGGGTCAGGGCCGCGCCGAGGTCGTCGTCGAAGCTGTCGAATTGCCAGAGATACGGGTCCGAGACCACGCCGTCAACGGAGTGGAACAGGCCGGACGTAACTTTGCGCATGAGGTCCTCCAAGGTCAGGGGCAGATGGCAACCACGGTGTTGGCTATGCCCTCAGCAGGGAAGCCCCCGCCGGTGGTTGAGCCTGAGTCCTTCGGCGGTTGAGCCTGTCGAAACCCTCGATCTCGACAGGCTCGATCACCGGTCTCAGGCCGGATCCCCACGGGCTCGATCAGCGGTCTCAGGCTGGATCCCCACGGGCTCCATCAGCGGTCTCAACCGGGCCGCAGTTAGGTTCGTCACCACCGCCTGCGTGTTGCGCGAATCCGCGGGCCGGCAGCCGCATACTGGTGTTCATGCGGCCTCTCACCGCACCCCGGCCAGGCAGGAGGAAAATGCATGGAAACCCTGAAGAAGATCGTACGCAACCAGTACTTCCCCGCGGCCGCGGTGTTGACGGCGGTGTTGCTTTTCTGGATCATCGCCATGTTCGGCGGGCTCTCCCTGCTGAACAACAACCAGCCCCCCATGGCCACGCTGACGTGGATGCTGTTCGTCTATGCCGCGGCTGTGCTGACGCCGCTGGCAGGCATCCTGGCCGGTGTGGACCTGGTCCGCCGCTGGCGCCGCAACCGCATGTACGCGTTGGTTGAGCTGGAACAGGACGGGACCGCCGAGTCCGAGGCCGCGCAGGCACAGGCGCAGGCGCAGGCGCAGGCACAGGCACAGGCGCAGCCCGCCGAGGCCGAAGCCCCAAGGCAGTCCGCACCGAAACAGCCCGCACAGCACCGCCCGGTAACCCAGCAGCAACCCGTCAATCGCCATCCGGTGCAGCAGCCTGCTCAGCAGCAGACCGCGAAGAAGCAGCCGGGTCAGACCAAGCAGCGCAAAAAAGCCGCGTAGCCACCGGCCAATAACCGCCAGGGCCAAACGCTACAGCGCCAGCTCCACCCGGTTCCGGCCGGCCGCTTTCGCGGCGTAGAGGGCGGCGTCGGCTTCACCCAGGAGGGTGTCGGCGTCGGCACGGTGCTCGGAAGTGAACGCGGAAATCCCGGCGCTCAGCGTCAGCTGCCCTAGCGGATCCCCGGAGTGGACAATCTCCAGGCCGCGCACGGTATCCAGCGCCCGCTCCATTAAGGCCTTGGCGCTCAGCTGTGACTGGTTCGGCAGGACCAGCAGGAATTCCTCGCCGCCGTACCGGTACACGCCGTCGCTCTTGCGCGCCGCACCCACCAGCGCCTCCGCCACGGCCCGCAGCGCGAGATCGCCCGCCTGGTGCCCGTAGATGTCGTTGTAGCTCTTGAAGTGGTCCACATCGCACATGGCCACGCTATATCCTTCCGCGTACCGCTGGCTGCGCGCATGCAGCTGCTCAAGGTCCTCGGAGAGCTTGAGCCGGTTGTGCAGGCCGGTGAGCGGATCCGTCCGCGCCTGCTGCGAGAGCACCTTCCGGTAATGCGCCAGGTCCGCGTGCAAGGTGGTCACCCGCAGCGCCACCAGCAGCCGCGCATGCAGGACAAACGGGTCCAACGGCTTGGTGACGTAGTCGTCCGCCCCGGCAGCGAGCCCGGCAAGCACATCGTCCCGCGAGCCCTGCGACGTCAGCAGCACGATGTACGTGTACAGGTCCGCCTCGCGAGCCCGGATGGCCCGGCACAGCGCCAGCCCGTCCATCCCGGGCATCATCCAGTCCGTGACCACCACGTCGGGCTGGTGTTCCAGGTACAGGGCCCAAGCCTCGTCACCGTCCGCCGCCGTCAGGCAGTCATGCCCGTAGCGTTCGACGGCGGCTCGGGCCACCAGGAGCGAGCCCGGATCGTCATCTGCCACCAGGACTTTCACTGTGCCACCTCCAGCGCTAGATCGAGTTCAAAGTCCACACGCACAAGCGCAGCTTCCAGCCGGCTGACCAGCTGCGGGCCGCCGTCGAGCATTCCGCTGCGTCCCAGGACTTCCAGTTCGCCGCACAGGCTTGCGACGGCGGTGGCCCCGATGTTGGCCGCCGCACCCTTCAGGGCGTGCGCCGCCTGCGCCAAAGCCAGCCCGCCGCCGTCGGTCACCGCTTCGCGCAGCGCCGCGAGCCGCGCGGGAACGTCCTTACGGAACGCCTCGGTTGTGGCGGGCAGCAAGCCCAGGCCGTCCTCCGGGCCGAGGCCGCGCAGCATGGCGAGCCGGTCCGCATCCAGCGCGGGAGCACCTCCACCTGTGACGGCCAGCAGCTGGGGAGCCTCGTGCTGGAGAGATTCGTGCTGGGGAGCCTCCTCCCGCTGAAGCGCCACCGGCTCCGGCGGCCCAGAACGCTCCGTGTCCTGCTCGGGGACCCAACGGGCCAGGGCCGCTTCAAGCTCGGCGGCATCCACCGGCTTGGCGAGGTAATCGTCCATGCCGGCGGCGAGGCAGCGTTCCCGGTCCCCGTCCAGGGCGCCGGCGGTCATGGCGATGATCGGGAGATGGCTGGCCCCGTCGTCACGCCGGCGGATGACCCTCGTGGCCTCGAAACCGTCCATCACCGGCATGTGGCAGTCCATCAGGACGGCGGCGTACCGCGTGCTGGCGGTGGCGGCCACGGCCTCGGCGCCATCGGCAACCACGTCCACCGCGTAGCCGAACTTGGTCACCGTGGCGCGGGCCACCAGCTGGTTCACATCGTTGTCCTCCACCACCAGGATGCGGCCCCGCGATGCGCCCCGAAGAGAGGACACAGGGGACGAATCGGCGGACGTCTCATGGGACGACTCCGGGGAGGACTCGGGGGACGAACCGTACGACTCAAACGAAGAGTCAGCCTCGGAAGGCCGGCCAAACACAAGAGGCGCCGGGGCGTGGTGTTCACTCGTGGACATTAGCCGGATCAGGCGGTTGTAGAACTCGGAGCTGCGGACCGGTTTCATCAGCCATTCGCGGACTCCGGCGTCGGCGATCTCGGCGGCGTTGACCTGCATGGTGGACGTGAGCATGATCAGCTCGATGTCCGCCAGTGCGGCGTCGGCCTTGAGCTCGCGGGCCAGCTCCAGGCCATCGGTATCAGGCATGCAGAGGTCCAGCACGGCCAGGTGGAAAGGCACTCCGTCCGCTGCGGCTTCGTGGGCGCGGGCCAAGGCAGCGCGGGCATCCGGCACCGCCTCCGGCTGCAGCTTCCAGCCGCGCAACTGGGATTCCAGCACCAGGCGGTTGGTGGCGTTATCGTCCACCACCAGGACGCGGAGCCCGGTGAGGAAACCGGCGGCCGGCACGGGATCCGTGGACGGCAGTGCGACGGGCACGGGGATACGGAACCAGAACGTGCTGCCGTCGCCCGGGGCACTGTTCAGGCCGATCTCGCCGCCCATGGCCTCAGTGAGCCGGCTGCAGATGGCCAGACCCAGGCCGGTGCCGCCGTAGCGCCGGGTGGTGGAAGCGTCCGCCTGGGAGAAGGATTCGAACAGCCGCGCGTGGTGCGCAGGGTCAATGCCGATGCCCGTATCGCGGACCTCGAAGCAGACCATGGCGGTGGCCCCGGGATTGGCGTCCGGCGTCTCGGTGGTCACGCGGATGGAGACCTCCCCGGCCCCCGTGAACTTGACGGCGTTGGAGGCGAGGTTCAGCAGGATCTGGCGGATCCGGCCGGAATCACCGTGCAGCCTGGCCGGAACGTCCGGTTCGCAGTAGGCGATCAGCTCCAGGTTCTTGGCCTGCGCGGGCTCGGTCAGCAAGCCCGCCACTTCCTCCACCAGGACGCGGGGATCGAAGGCGCGGATATCCAGGTCAACCTTGCCGGCTTCCAGTTTGGAGAAGTCCAGGATGTCGTTGATGAGCGACAGCAGCGCCTCACCAGCGCCCTTGACGCCTTGGGCGTACTGTTTCTGCGTGTGGTCCAGCGGCGTCTCCAGCAGCAGTGCTGTCAGCCCCACGACGCCGTTCATGGGGGTACGTATCTCGTGGCTCATCGTGGCCAGGAACTCGGACTTGAGCCTGCTGGATTCCAAGGCCGCTTCCCGCGCCGCCTTCAGCTCCTGCTCGGCGGCCCGGCGCAGGGTAATGTCCCTGGAGATAACGGCGATGCCGCGGAGGTTCCCGTCTTTGCGGATGGGAGAGACGGTCACGGAGACCGGGATGAGGGCCCCGTCCTTGGCCAGGTGTTCGGTTTCAAAGCTCGTGGCCTCGCCGCTTTCGAGGAGTTGCTCGACCACCTCGTCGTCGCCGTCCGTGCTGCCCGGCGGCAGCAGGAACCGCGCGTCGCGGCCGATCGCCTCCTCGGCAGAGTAGCCGTACTGCCGCTCGGCGCCCGGGTTCCAGCTAGTGATGACGCCCTCCGGCGTGGTGCTCAGGATGGCGTCCGTGGAGGAGTTCACGATGGCGCCGAGGCCCTCCAGCTCAGCCGTCCTGGCCGCGACTTCCTGCTCCAGCCCGGTGGTCAGGGTGAGGTTCTCGATGATGATCAGGACCTGGCGGACCAGGATGCAGGCAACGGTCGTCCGGGCCACCGTCAAGAGGAAGGCGCTCATCTCGCTGACGTGCTCCTGGGCGATCATCATGACGGCCACCAGGATCGGCACGTAGGGGAGCAGTTCAAGGGCCAGCGCAAACGCCTTGCGGTCTGGCCGGGGGTTCTCCGCGTAGGGGAGCAGCGGTGCCAGCGCAATCAGGAGGAAGGCGCCGATCCAGCCCAGGGCGAGGGGCGATCCCGTGACGCCCGTGACACCTTCGAACGTCAGCCTGACATAGATGCTGTCGGTGATGGTGAGCACCAGCAGGCCGCCGCCGAAACACAGCCACGGCAGCCGCTCGCCGGGCTGCCGGCGCATCCCGAGGACCAGCACCAGGGACGTGATGACCAGGTCAACCACGGGGTAGCCCATGGACGTGAGCCGGGTCAGGGGGTCGCCTTCCGCGCTGAAGGCCGGGCCCAGCGCCGTGTACCAGCTGATCACCAGGACTGAGCCGGCGATCACCGCGGCGTCCAGCACCGTCCGGGCCAGGCCCACGCGGGTGGTGCCACCCGGGCGCTTGAAGCTTAAAAGCGCGACGGCTGCCGGCACCGAATACGCGAGGAACAGGGCATCCGCCAGGGAGGGGAACGGGTACACGTGGTCGTTGGCGAGGCCGAAGTAGGTCCACACCGCCATACCGGCTGCCCAGACGTAGGCGGCCACCGACATCAGGGTCCAGGCCCGGGCGTTCACGCCGCCGCGCCACGCGGCGTGGGCGCAGCTGCGGCCTGCCAGCACGGCGGCAATGAGGATGGCGAAGTCACCCGCCACGACGGCCGTGGGCGTGCCGCTGTTGGCGGTAAAATACACTCCAAGAACGCCCAGCACCACAGCACCAAGCGCGATCAGCCAACCTAGCCTGGCCGTGCTCCCGCTGATGGCAGGACGCAGCTCCAGGAGACCACTCTGAGACACGCGGATCCCTCCCCATCGGTGCGCCCGTCACCCGTAAAAGCTGAGACCCGGGCCCGCCCGAGACCTGGGCGAAGACGCATCCCTATGATATCCCTCACAACTCAAGAAGGACCGTACTTCCCGTCCACATGAACCACCTGCCGGCCCGCGCGTTGCAGCAGGCTCGCCGCCACCCCGGAACGGTATCCCGTGGCACAGTGCACCCACACCGTACCCGCCGGAATCTCGGCCATCCGCCCCAGCAGCTCATGCAGCGGGATGTTCACCGCCCCGGCGAGGTGGCCGGCGTCGTACTCATCCGTCCGGCGGACATCGAGCACCACGTCCCCGGCGCTCCGCCCGTGCAGCATTTCAGCCCAGTCCACACGCGGATAATGCACGACGGCGGTGCCCGGCGCGAGTGCCGACGGTTCCGTTCCGAGGGCGGCATCGGGGGAGTCGATGCCGATCCGGGACAGGTCCCGGATGGCCTTTTCGACGTCCTCCTCTGATCCCACCAGCGTCATTTTTTGGTTCCAGGGCAGGACCCAGCCCAGGTAGGCGGTAAAGCTGGAGCCGCGGCCGTACTCGAAACTCACCGAGCCCTGCAGGTGACTGCTGGCGAAGGCAACCCGGTGGCGCAGGTCCACCACCCATTCGCCGTCCGCGAGCCGGCGGCTGAGCTCCTCCGGATCCACGGACTCCGGCACGGTGAGGTCCGCCGGCCCCGGACCCTGCCGGTTCGCCGGCGCCATGTGCGCGTAGTAGGACGGGTAGGCCGTCAGGTTGTTGATGAGCTCCCGCACAAAGTGGTCCTCATCGGCGTCCGTAAACGCGTGGTTGGATTGCTGCTGCTCGGCAAGGGTGGACGTCCGGACGCTCGACGCCGGCCCGGACGAACAGAACGAGCCGAACCCGTGCGTGGGGTACAGGGCCGCGTCCGGCTGGGCCTCGGCGGCCAGGCGGCGGACCGAGGAGTACTGGGCGCGGGTGAGGTCTTCGGTGTCCTCGTCACTGACCAGATCAGTCCTGCCCACCGACCCGTAGAGCAGGCTGCCGCCCGAGAACACGGCCTGCTGCTCGCCGTCGCTGACCACGTAGCTGAGATGGTGGTGGGTGTGGCCGGGCGTGGCCACGGCCTTCACGGTGAGCCGGCCCACCTGGACCGTGCCGCCGTCGGCCATTGGCGTGTGTTCGAACCCGACGTCGTCCTTTGCGCTGACGAGATACTCGGCACCGTGCGCCCGGGCCAGGATGAGCCCGCCGGTGAGGTAGTCGTTGTGCAGGTGGGTTTCGGCAACGTGGGTGATCCGGACGCCGGCTTCCGCGGCCGCGGCTTCCACCCGGTCCGTGTCCCGCTGCGGATCGATGACCAGCGCTACCTCGCCGTCGTGGACCAGGTAGCTGCGGTCCCCGAGCGGCCGCGTTTCGATGACAACGACGTCCATGGAACCCATTGTCCTCGCGCGGCCCGTTGTTGGCTGCGGCTTGTTCCATGGAAGGCTGGACGCATGATTACAGCGGGCTTGAATATTGTTGTGCTCCTCTTTCCCAACGTCACGCAGCTCGACTTCACCGGTCCAGCCCAGGTCTTCTCAAGGTTTCCGGATGCCCAGGTGCATCTCGCCTGGCACACCCTGGACCCCATCCCTACCGACGCCGGCTGGTGCATTGTGCCCACCACCACCCTGGCCGATTGCCCGCAGGCAGATGTGCTTTTTGTGCCGGGCGGCGCCGGAACCTTCGACCTCTTTGAAGACGACAGGGCGCTGGAGTTCCTACGCAGTCAGGCAGCCGGGGCGCGGTGGATCACTTCGGTGTGCACCGGTTCCTTCGGCCTGGCCGCGGCGGGTCTACTCTCCGGGTACCGGGCCACCAGCCACTGGGCATCCCTGCCGATGTTGGCGGAGTTCGGCGTGGTGCCCGTCAGCCGGCGAGTGGTCCGGGACCGGAACCGGATAACCGGTGCAGGTGTCACCTCCGGGATCGACTTCGCCTTTGTTCTGGCGGCCGAGCTGTACGGTGACGACGTGGCCCGCGCCATCCAGCTGGCCATCGAGTATGACCCCGAGCCTCCCTTCGACCACGGCTCACCCTCGAAAGCAGACCCTGCCCGGGTTGCAGAAATAACCGCGGCTACAAGGGATCTGCGGCTCGACACGGTGCGCCGGCGGGTCAGGCGGTTGTAGGCCGCTGGCTTAGTCGGCGCAGGCGCCCTTACCTGTCCTTCATTGCCTGGATGGCGCGGTCTGCCGTTTTCAGGGCCCGCTTCAGCCTGGCGCCAGGCTCAGGGTGGGAGAAAAAGTAACCCTGCAGGAAATCGCAGTCCAGCGCTGTCAGGAAGTCCGCCTGAACCGCCGTCTCGATGCCCTCAGCGGTGACCGTCAGGCCCAGGCTGTGCGCCATGTTGATCATGGAGCTGAGGATGGGGAGGCGTTCGGTTCCGGTGCGCACCATGGACACAAAGGTCTTATCGATCTTCACTGTGTCCACCGGCAGTTCCTGCAGGCGGCCCAGCGACGAGTATCCGGTGCCGAAGTCATCCAGCGCCACACGTACTCCGGCCTCACGGAGACTGGCGAGCTGCTTGATCAGGCTGTGGTCGGCGTCGAAAAATACACTCTCGGTGACCTCCAGGACCAGCTGGTACGCCCCCACCCCGCTGGCCTCGGCGAAACGGAGGACGTTGCCGGCAAAGTCAGGTTCCTGCAGCTGGACTCCGGAAACGTTCACCGCCAGCGAGCGTGACGGGTCTTCGTTCAGCCACGGCGCGAGCTGGGCGAGGCCTAAAGTCATGACGGCGGCACCGATCTCGCTGATCACGCCGCTGCGCTCCGCAATGGGAATAAAGACCGACGGCTGGATGCGCCCGCCATCGCGGTCCCACCGCGCAAGCGCCTCGAACTGGACTACCTGGCCCATCCGCGGGGAAACAAGGGGCTGGTAGTCCACGGAGATTTCCCCCAGCGGAATGGCGAGCTGCAGCCCGGCCTCCATGTCCGTGCGCTGCACCAGCTCGGTCATCATGTCCGGATGGAACCGACAGTACCGGTTCTTGCCCGCCGTCTTGGCCGCATACATTGCGATGTCCGCCTGGCGCAGCAACTCCGACGCTCCGATGGCGGCATTTCCCATGGAGGCAAGTCCCAGGCTCAGGCTGGGGCGCAGCATGGTGCCGTCAATCCACACCGGAACATGCAGGCAGCGGACAATACAGGCCGCGATGGTTTCGACGTCCGGGCAGGCGGTAAGCAGAACGACAAACTCGTCGCCTCCCAGCCTGGCCACCACGTCCGCGGTGGGGACACAGCCTGTGAGCCTGCGCGCCACTTCCACGAGCATGTCGTCGCCAGCCTGGTGGCCCATAATGTCGTTGACCTCCTTGAAATCGTCCAGGTCGACCAGCAGGACATCCACGGTCTTGAACCGCGGCTCGCGGAGGGCTGCCACCAGTGCGTCTTTGAAGACCGCCCGGTTGGCCAGTCCGGTCAGCGGATCCTGGAACGCAAGTGCTCGCAGCTGTTCGGCCTGCGCGGCCAGGTCAGTCACGGCCTGCTCTGCCAGCTCCTGTGCCTGCCTGCGCGGAGTGACATCCCGGAAGCTCCACACCCGGCCCGCGATCCTCTCACCAACCCGTTGGGGCCGCGAGTACCTTTCAAAGGTCCTGCCATCCTTGAAGTCCAGCACGTCGTGGCTTTCTGCCGCCGGGTTCGCCACAACCTCGGCGATCCTTGCCATGAAGGCCTCCGGGTGGGCAACCTGGGAGATGATCAGCCGCATGATGGGCACTTCGGTGTCACCGTCCAGGAGTTCCGGCGGGATGCCCCACATTTTCAGGAACTGGTGATTGAACCCGGCAACACTGCCGTCGGAGCTGATCACCAGGATGCCGTCTGCGGTGGATTCGAGGGTGGCCGTCAGCAGTGACATGGCCTCGAGGAGGTCGGCGTCAGCTCCCTTCCGGTGTTCCATGCTCCGGACTGAAACCAGCAAAACCTGCGAACCGCCGTCGTCCAGCAGAGAGCCTGCCACCTCGGCGGCGAACTCTGTGCCGTCCCGGTGCAGTCCGTACACTTCACGCGGCGGCAGCGGTTTATCGGGCTGCGCTTGCAGGTGCTCCTGAAGCAGCCGCGTTTCGCTCCGGAACCCCTCCGACAGGAGCAGCCAGTGATCGCTACCGATCAGCTCAGCGCGTGTGTAGCCGAACAGCTTGCTGGCTGCCGCGTTGGCCATTTTGATGGTGCCGTCCGCGTTGACAGCGAGAAGCGCATCCGGGCTGGCATTAAGAAGCGCGCCAAAATCTGGTGCGCCCAAATCCTTGTCCTGCCGCTTGGAACGCCCCATGCGCTACCACCCCCACGCACATCATAAAGTGCATGTTGTGATCGCGGTACGAAAACGCGTGACTTTGGCGCGGCGCTCGGGAATGGAGGCCCGGGAATTCGCGTTCGCGTGGTCCGTAGCGGTGGAAACTGGCTAAGAGTGACGCATTCCCGTCAGGCCGGCCCCGGCCCCGGAAACTTGGCCGGCCTCCGAAACGACGCTGACAGCGGCGCCGGCGTTGGTGCCCAGCCCGCGGACCACCCAGCCCTCCGCCTGCCAGGCAGCAGCATCGAGGACGTTCCTGGCGTCCAGGATCACGCGCCGCCGCACCAAAGCGCCCGCAGCGGCAGGGCACAGGCTCCTGTATTCATCCCACTCAGTAAGGAGGAGCACCAGCTCGGCACCCTCCAAGGCCCGCGTTGCGGAGGCTTCGAACCGCAGCTGCGGGTACCGCAGCCACGCGTGGTTCACGGCCTTCGGATCCGTCACCGTCACGTGCGCGCCGACCGCTGCCAGCCGCGCCGCGACGTCCAGGGCGGGGGAGTCGCGGATGTCATCGGTCTCGGGCTTGAAGGAGGCTCCGAGGATGGTGATGGCGCGTCCGGAGAGCGCGCCGCCGCACAGTTCCGCGGCCAGGGACACCGTCCGGGTCCGCTGGCGGACGTTGATGGCATCCACCACACCCATCCAGTCGTTCACCGGGTCCACGCCCAGCGCGGCGGCCTGGCTGCGGAGGCTGCGGATGTCCTTGGGCAGGCACCCGCCGCCGAAGCCCAGCCCGGCATGCATGTAGCGGTTCCCGATCCTCGGGTCCATGCCCATGGCCTCGCTGAGTTCGGCCACGTCCGCGCCGGACGCGTCGCATAGTTCGGAGATGGCGTTGATGAAGCTGACCTTGGTGGCCAGGTACGCGTTGGCGGCCGACTTGATCAGTTCCGCCGTGGCGAAGTTGCACACCAGGCGCGGAATGCCGGCGTTCAGCAGCGGCTCATAAACGGCATCCAGCGCGGCCGTCACGGCACGCGGCGCCCCGGTCCTGGGGTTGAAGGCCGCGGCGCGTCCGCCCGCCACACCGTAGACCAGCCGGTCCGGCACCAGCGAGTCCTTCACTGCCGTGCCCTGCCGCAGGAACTCCGGGTTCCAGCCCAGCTGCACGTCCGGCCGCCCCGCGAGGACGCCCTGGAGCATGTCCACCGTGCCCACGGGCACCGTTGATTTACCGACGACGACGGCGCCCCTCGCCAGGTGCGGGAGCAGCGCCTCGGTGGCGGAAACGAGGAAGGTGAGGTCGGCGCCGTCGGACGTCTTGGACTGCGGCGTCCCGACGCACAGGAAATGGACCTGGGCGCCGGCGGCAGCGGCGACGTCGGTGGAGAACGTGAGGCGGCCGGTGCTGCGTCCGTCGCGGAGCAGTTCGTCCAGGCCGGGTTCGAAGAAGGGGGCATGGTCGCGGCCCAGCTGGTCCACTTTGGTGGCGTCCACGTCGATGCCCACCACGGTGTGGCCCATGGACGCGAGCGTGGCGGCGTGCACGGCTCCGAGGTAGCCGCAGCCGATCACCGATATTTTCACAGGGACGCTCCACTTTTGGTTTGGGCAGACTCAACCACCGGGCGGCGGCTCTTGGTTTCGACGGTTTCAGCCAACGGTTCTCCGGCGATTACTGATTGGTACTGACGCACCAGCTCGGCGCTGAGCACCGGCCACGTCCGCGCCTGGACCGAGGCGTGCGCTGTCGTGGCGAACGCGCGGCGCTTGGCGTCGTCGCCCATGAGGTCCATCACCCGGGCCCGGAAACCGGCCAGGTCGCCGGGCTGGTACAACCAGCCTGTACGGGAGTTTTCCACCAGGTCCAAGGGGCCGCCGCGGCCCGTGGCCACCACCGGCACCCCCGATGCCATCGCCTCCTGGATGGTCTGGCAGAACGTCTCGAACTCGCCGGGATGGACAAAAAGGTCGAAGGACGCCACCGTCTTCGCCAGCTCCTCACCGCCGAGGAACCCGGTGAACACGGCGCCCGGCAGGGCTTCCTGCAGAGCCGACTTTTGGGGTCCGTCGCCCACAATCACCAGCTTGGTGTTCGGGACGTTGGCGAGCGCGGCGAGGTCCTCCACCTGTTTTTCGATGGCGAGCCGGCCAACGTAGCCGATGATCCGCTCACCGCCGGGGGCAACCGTTGCCCGCCACCCGGCGTCGCGCTTTTCCGGCGAGAACCGCGCCGTATCCACACCGCGCCGCCACATGCCCACCCGCGGAATCCCGCGGCCGCGCAACTGGTTCAGCGCGAAGGTGGACGGCACCAGGGTGCGGGTGGCCAGCAGGTGGATGTTCTCCACCCGGTTCCACGCCCAGTTCTCCAGGAACGGCACACCATAGCGTGCGGCGTAGCTGGGAACCTCGGTCTGGTAGATGGCTACGGTCGGGATCCCCAACTGATGCGCGGCCTGCACTGCCCGCCACCCGAGGATAAACGGCGATGCGAGGTGGACAACGTCGGGTGCGTAGTCGGCAAGGATTCGCTTGACCCGGTACACACCGCCCATCGCCACTCGCACGTTGGTGTAGCCGGCCAGCGGAACTGCGGGAACCCGGTGCACCGTCGCGCCGTGAACCACCTCGGCCGGTCCCACGAACTCGGAGACAGCATAGGTGGAAGGGGCGATGACCAGGACGTCGTGGCCCTGGTCCTCCAGGTGTTCAAGCACCCTCAGGATGGAGTGGGTCACTCCGTTCATCAGCGGCAGGAATGACTCGGCAACAATTGCGATCCTCACCCCTCCACGGTGGGCGCGGCGCCTGTCGGGGCGGGGTCACCCGGGTTGAGTCGAGGGAAAGGTTGGGTTAACAGATCGGCGCTCAGCCGTCGTGGCCGTGCCGCAGCACGTCCGGGAGTTCGTCCACATAGACCGTTTGCGGCGGCTCAAAATAGATGACCAGCACCTCGTCGCCGACCGCGAAGACGCTTGTCTTGTCGAAGGGGTGGGCATGGAACGCGTTGGTGCCGCCCAGGTAGGGCAGCATCACCTCGCCGAGGGTTCCGGGGCCAATGCGCCCGGTCACGCGGCCGATCTTGCCGGTCAGGCTGCGGTCAACGTTTCTATGCATCGGGGCCTTTCGCGGGGCGCTTGCCTTCCCGGCTGTTCTTCAGTGCCGAGGACAAGGCAGGGAGGTAGTCGCCCACCTGGGCCAGGATGCCGCCCAGCATCTTGTTCACGCCCTCGCCGCCGTTCAGCACGGTCATCTGGCCCACGTGGGAGAAAGGCTCGGCCGCCGCGGCGATGATGGCCGGCATGTTTTCGGCCAGCTGCTGCGAAATGACGGCGTCCTGGTTGGTCCCGAGTGCTTCGGCCCGGGCCTTGATGCCGTCTGCCTCGGCCAGCGCCTTGGCCTTGATGGCGGAGGCCGCGGCGTCACCGCGGGCCCTGGTGGCAGCGGCTTCGGCCTCGCCGGTGACCTTCGTGGCTCCGGCCGCGGCCGCCGCGGCAGTGGCGTTCGCCTGGGCCTGCAGTTCCGTCCGGCGGGCGTTGGCCTGGGCCTCAAGTTCCGTGCGGCGGGCCAGCGCCTCGGCGGCGCTGATGTCCGCCGCCTTCTGGCCCTCCGCGTCTGTGCGCTTGGCATAGGCCTTGGCGTCGGCGGGCTTCCGGACCGTGGTCTGGAGCTTCTGCTCCTCCCGGTCCGCCTCAAGCTTGGCCACTTCCGTTTCCTGGACGACGACGTGCTGCCGCGCGGTCGCATCCGCCAGCGGTCCCGCCTGGGCGGCCTCGGCCTTGGCCCGCTCGGCGTTCGCCTGCGCCACCGACTGCCGGATGGCCGAAACGCTCTGCGCGTCCGCGATCATTGCGGCCGCCTCGGCCTCCTTCTCGGCCGCCTCGCGGTTCCGCGTGGCCTCCGCGATCCGGGCCTCCATTTTGACCTGGGCAATGTGGGGCTTGGCGATGTTCTGGATGTACCCCGTGGGGTCCTGCAGGTCCTTGATCTGCAGCGAATCCACTACCAGCCCCAGCTTCTCCATTTCCACTCCGCTGGCGCTGCGGACCTGGGACCCCAGCTTGTCCCGTTCGCGGATGATCTCTTCCACGGTCATGCTTCCGATGATGGACCGCAGGTGGCCCTCAAAGACGTTGTAGACCTGGCTTTCCATTTTGGGCTGCTGGCCGAGGAAACGCCTGGCCGCATTTGCGATAAACGGCGGGGCGTCACCGATTTTGTAAATTACCACGCCTTCCACAATCACCTGGATGCCCTGCGAGGTCACGCAGGAAACCTTTAGCTCCGTTTCATTCAGCGTCAGGGAAAGGGTGCGGACGGTCTGCAGGCCCGGAAATACCAGGGCGCCCTTTCCGGTGACAATCTTGAAGTCCATGCCGGCCCGCGTTTCCAGGGTTCCGCGTGTCAGGCCGGAGATGATCAGGGCCTCATTGGGCTCCGCCACTTTCCACATCAGTTTGATGGCACCCCAAACAAAGCCGACCACCAGTATTGCCCCGATAATCGCGGCAAGAAGCGGGAAGAATGCTGACAGATCCGGCATGACGAGGTCCTTTCGCGTGCGGAACAGGCCTCCCAGGAAAGCCCCAATAATGGCAGCTGTTCAGGCCTTGCCGGTATTGCGTGTCTCCAATTCCGGCCTGCTGGCCAGCTGTTGTAGACAGTCTGGTTGGCGCCCGCCCAAGAGTCCAGAGCGCGGGCTGTTGCGTGGGGGTTTCAACAGGCGGGATCTCGACCGTTCGGGTTCCTATTTGCCGAGGATCTCGCGGGCAACGCGCTGGGCCTCGATCTCCTCAGGGGCAACGGTGGTTCCGCGGAGGTATCCGGCGGTGGCCATGATCTGCCGCAGCTCGGCTTGCGTGCGCGGCGTGGTCACCCCGTGGTGGGCCATGGCATGGCAGTTGGCGCAGAGCGGAACCAGGTCCGTGAGCGGATCCAGCTGGTAGCCGCCGCCGAGTTGGGCCGCCGGCACCACATGGTGGACGTCGATGAAGTCCTTGCCGAGCTCGCCGTACGCCAGTTCGAAGGAGAACCCGCAGGCCGCGCAGCTGTTGCCGCGGTGCGCGATACACGCCCGCCGGGCCTCGGGGTCACGCTCGTAGCGGTTGGCGGTGACGCGCACGACGGCGGTCTCGGGGTACGTGCCGGGCGCAGGTTGGGTGGGGTCTGGTCCCTGCGCCGGCCCGTGAGTGGCCCAGAGCGTCCGGACCGCGGCTTCGTCGCCGGACTCCAGCGCCATGCCCTCGGTTTCGGCGCTGTCCCACACGACGCCAGGCACCGCTGCGTCGAGGACCGCCGCAGGCACGTGGTCGCCCAGCGGCAGGAGCGCATCGAACGCCACCTGCACGGTGAACCCAGGCTGGCCCGACAAGGCCGCCTGATCCGGGTGCCCGGGCTGCCCCGACAGGACGACGCCATGGCCGATCAGGCCGGGGCCGTGCGCTCCCAGCAGGAGCAGCCACACACCGGTGCCGGGGGCGACGCTCCGGCCCACGCTCCAAGGCTCCAGGTGCAGCCCTGTCACGGCGACCTGTTCAGTAACAGCCGCGTAGTTCCAGCGGTTCCAGCCAGCCGGGTCCCAGCCCAGGATGATGTCGCTCATAGGGCCATTGTCCCAGTGGGATGATCAACGGGCGGGTTCGGCCGCGGACGTGGTCCCAGTATCCGCGATCAGGCCGGTGACGGCGCGCTACACACCGGTGCGAAAGGTTTTGCCCCAAGGTGAAGAAGTCCTGCGCGGACCGGCCCTGCTCCAGGAGCGAGGTTCTTGGGCGGGTGGGCGGCCGTTTCGGCCGCCCACCGCACCTTGTGCTAGCCGAGCTTTTGCATCGGGTCGGGCCAGTTGCCCACTGTCGAGATGACGTGGGAGCGGTTGATCACAGCAGTGTTGATGGACATGACAGTTTCTCCTGACTGAACGTGGTGTCCGCGCGCCGGTGGTGCGCGGGTGGTCATTGTCTGCCGCGAAAAGGGCAGAGATGACCTGTTCAGTCGGGTGAGGAACCGGGGTCGAAGGAAGGACCGGCCGGCAGCGTCACGGCGTCGGACAGATGTGTTCCACTGTTGGCTGTGGGGAGGGACGGCCAGGACCCGCCAAGGTCAGCCGCACCCTCGGAGCCTCCGGCTGACCCGGAACTGGCCGTCCCGGCGCCAATGGCCAGGGCAGCGGGAGTCCGCGGATCAGGGTTCTGCGGCCCGTTTTCAGGGCCGGAAGGGCTTGCCGATGCCTCTGGCAGGGCCAAGCCTGAGCGGTCCTGGGCCGGGCCGAAGCCGAACCTCGGGGTGTTGGTGGCCGCCAGGCCAACAGGGCCGGCCGGTGCCGGGCTAACGCTCGCAATGCTGCCCTTCTCAACCGCGCTCGACGCCGGGAGGCTGGGAGCCGCCGTTGGCAGGGGGCCGGGTGCCGGCGTCGTACGCGGCGGCAGGCCAGGCAGCGGGGCGATGCCGGGAACGGGCAGCAGATCGGGCACGGGCAGGAGCGGCGGCAACTGCTCAGGCAGCGGCAGGACATCGGGGAGGGGAAGCGGGAGGGGCGCCTGTACCAGCGGCAGATCGGGAAGCCCGGGCACCAAGCCAGTGACGGTATCAACAGTGCTGGTAACCGCTGGCAGCGCGGGGGCAGCCAACGCGTTTGCGGCGGCCGCGGCCGAATCCGCCAGGGACGTTGCGGTTGCCAGTGCAGTTCCGCTTGAGCTCACCACGGCGGGAGGGACCGGAACAGGAAGCGGTTTCGCAAGTGCCGCGGAAGCGGGCTGCAGGAGGTCTCCGGCATCCGGGAAGGGGCTGGACGCGGTGGCTGTTCCGGCTCCCCAGACGAGCCACGCCAACGCGGCCAGGAGGGCCAACAAGACAGGCCGGGACGCGGAGCGGCAACGAGCCCGCAGTATCGCCCCCATCCGATTCCCCCCTCGTCGATGGGCACTAGAGTACGCTCGGCCCCGGCCGCCGTCCAGCATTAGTTTTCGCCGCCGTCGCGCACAAAGAAGCCGGTGCAGCTGTTCGCGGAACGCGGCAACTGCACCGGCGAGTAGGACGAAAATTCAGAACTTATTGATCATTTCTCATTCGCGGCTCCTATATCCCGGCTTGTCATTTCCGGGCTATTTCCTCTCGCCGGACATGTTCCTGGAGAACAGCCAGCCAGCAGCTACCATCGCTACGCCCAGCACCAGGTGGGTCCAGTTGTCAGCCATGTTGAACGACAGGAAGTTGGCCGCCGAGTCAACGCCGACACTGAGCCCGAAAATGCTGAGGATGATGTACAGCGCGCCTGCTCCGATGAGGAAGTTCCGTGCGCCATGTTCGGTCCGGGACATCGCCCAGCCCGTTGCGCCGATGGCCAGCTGCACAATATTGAGCAGCATGGACACCTGGAACAGCCCAAGGAACATTGCATGGGAATCAGGTCCCAGGAACATCAATTCGCTGTACTGGGTGGTGACGCCGGGGATAAAGCCCAGGGCACCCACCACCAACAACAGGATACCTACTCCCATGCCCGCATTCTGGACGTCTGCGCGCCCAAAATGAACGTGTGCATGTGGGGATGCGGTAGTCATTTTTTCTGCCTCCAACCACTGATTGCGGACATTCCAATTTTACGGCGGACGCGTGGAAAAAGCGCCGAATCAGGCCCGGATGGGGACTTTTGCCCAGCGACATAAGCGACCCGGATGCGGCGCCCCGACAGTCTGAACGCCCGACGACGGCCCCATCACCGGCGGCGGGCGCCCACCTCCGCACCCGTCGCGGGTTCACAATCAGCGCGGCGGACTACGAACTCTGGTGAGGCGCGTCTCGCAGGGGAGAATGAGCCTGTCGAAACCCGGTCCGAAGCCCCGGCCGTGACACCATGGGACACGATGAAACTGCGCGCTGATCAGACCGGAGACCGAGGCCTTCCCATGCCCTTGTGGCTGCAGGGAGGCCTCGAAACGGCGCAGGCTGCCATCATCTCCGCGCTCCTGGCGGTGGTTCCCATTGTGGCCGTGTGGGCCACCGCGGGCTTCCAGAACACCGCCTTTGATTCCCTGGCCCGCCTCGCCGGGCAGGGCTGGCTGCTGATTCACGGGGTGCCGCTGCAGCTCGCCGTGGTGTCCGGCGAGGCTGGTGCGGCCGGCAGCCCAGGTTCCGGCCTGCTGACCCTGGTGCCCCTCGGCCTGACCCTGATCCCGTTTTTGCTCGCCTGGCGTGCGGGGCGGCGCCTGGCCCGGGCCTCCTATACGGACCAGCTGTGGCAGGCGCTGCTCGGGTCCTGGGTGGTCTACTCGGCGTTCGGCGCTGCCACCGGCTTTGTGTGCCGCACGGCCGACGTCGTCATTAACATCTGGATGGCAATGCTCATCCCGCTCATCCCGTTCGCCCTCGGCATGGTGATCGGCGCCCGCCGCGAGGCAGGCTCATGGAGCCGGCTGATCGGCGTCGACGCAGTCGACTGGATCTCGCGCACCAGCCAGCATTCCCGCTGGGCCGGCTCCTATTTGGGTTCCGCGGCGAAGGCGGGCTGTGTTGCCCTTCTGGCGGCGTTTGCGCTTGCCGGTGTGCTCCTGGCCGTGGACCTTTTTATCCACTGGAACCTGGTGATTGCTGTCTACGAAGCGCTCGACGCCGGCGCGGTAGGGGGTGCCGCCCTCACCATCGCGCAGCTTGGGTATCTGCCCAACCTTGTGGTTTTTGCGCTGGCCTGGGTCTCGGGCTCGGGCTTCGCCCTGGGCGTGGGCTCGCAGGTGGGGCCGCTGGGCACAGCCACCGGGCCGCTGCCGTCCATCCCGGTCTTCGCCGCCATCCCGTCGGGTCCGCTGGACTACGGGTTCATGGCACTGGTGCTGCCCGTTCTGGCGGGGATCCTGGCCGGCTGGTGGTTCCTGCGCGAAGGGGAAAACCACTTCGACGAGTGGCTCTCCATCAAGTTTGACGCGCGCTGGTTCACGGCCACGGTGTCCACGCTTGCCCTCGGCGCGCTGGTGGGCGCTGTGTCCGGTCTGCTGGCCGCGGGCCTGGCCTGGCTGGCCCGCGGCTCCGCCGGGCTGGGCCGCCTCACGGCCATCGGACCCGACCCCTTGTGGATGGGACTCTGGATTGCCGCGGAGGTGGGCATCGGCGTCGTGATCGGTTACGCAGCCGGACCGTGGCTGGAACGCCAGCAGCACGTGGATGAGGAAGCGGAACTGGCCCGCTGACTTTCGTGGCTCTTGCTGGCGTGGCTGTTGCTGGCGTGGCTGCTACCGGAGACCCGGCAGCGACCTTTCCAGCTGGACCCGGCAATTGGAGAGCGCCTGGTCGGTAAGGGCCTCGCGTGAGCAAGCCTGGAAGTCCTGGACCTGGCGGAAAAACAGCGCCGTGGCCAGGATGACCAGCAGCATGATCAGCGATACCACTAGCCCCGAGATGGTGCCGAACAGGACCAGCTTGGACTCCTTGAGCCGAGCCGACCGGACCAGCAGAAGGATACCCAGCACAAAGCTCGCCGCGGTCAGGATGCCGGTGAGCCAGAGGTAGCTGACGTCGAGCTGGTAGACGAAGAAAGCGCCCAGCACGGTGACAATGAAGATCCGGAACAGGTTGCGGGTTTTGGTGAGCGAGTCCTTGGCGGCGTCGCTGAGCGGCTGTTTGGTCCGTTGCTGGCCAGCCGGTTCCGGGGTGTTGTTCATGTTTTCCAGCCTACGCGAGCGTGCCCATAAGCTAGACCCATGCGCATCGTAGTCCTCGTTTCCGGCACCGGGTCCAATCTCCAGTCAGTCATCGACGCCGTCAAGGCAGGGGAGCTGGACGTGGAAATCGCGGCGGTGGGTGCCGACCGGGAGGGGACCTACGGCGTCGAACGCTCCTCGGAAGCCGGGCTGGAGACGTTTGTGGTCAACTTCAACTCCTTCCCCACCCGCGACGAATGGGATGCCGCACTGACCGCCCGCGTGGCGTCCTACGCCCCGGACGTGGTGGTCTCCTCAGGCTTTATGCGCATCGTCAGCGCCGACTTCATCGCTGCCTTCAACGGCAAGTACCTCAACACCCACCCCGCCCTGCTGCCCGCCTTCCCCGGCGCCCACGGCGTGCGCGATGCCATGGCCTACGGCGTGAAGGTCACCGGCTGCACGGTGCACTGGGCCGACGCCGGGGTGGACACCGGGCCCATCATCGCCCAGGAAGCCGTCACGATTGAACCGGGCGACACCGAGGAATCCCTGCACGAACGCATCAAGGTGGTGGAGCGCCGCCTCCTGGTCAACACCCTGGCAGCCCTCGCCGCCGCCTGATTTTCTCGAATGCTCTATCACCTACAGTCGCTCTGAGGGCTGAGAACGACCGCAAGTGATAGAGCATTGCGGGCGTCGGAGAGCATTCGGGTGACGCCGGGGGCTACTCGAGGCGGCGCTGCTTGGTTTCGGGGGAGAAGAACGCCATCCACAGGACGGCCACCAGCACCAGCCCGCCGGCCAGGGCGAAGGACGTGGCCAGGCCGAGTTCGGGCCAGAAGTAGTTCGCAAATATCAGCGGCCCAAAACCAGCCCCCAGCCGCGAAAATGTTGACGCCCAGCCGAAACCCGTGCCGCGGAGCTCGGTGGGGTACAGCTCAGACACGTACGCGTAGAGCACCGGAATCGCTATCTGCACCACAAAGCCGAATACCAGGAGCCAGAACACGGCTGCGGTGGGGATGTCCACCACAATCGCCACGATCACCAGGGTCAGTGCGGACAGCGGGCCGGTGATGGCCAGGATCCATTTGCGGCCCACACGCTCCACCAGCAGCGCTGCCACAACAACACCCAGGAGCCCAACCGCGGCCATGGACGCCGTGGTCACAAACGCCTTGTACTCGGCGAAGCCCGCGCCGATCAGGATCCGCGGCATCCATGTCAGGGACAGGTAGTAGACCAGCAGGATGCTGAAAAACAGGGCCCAGGCCGTGGCCGTGATCTTCCAGTTGAACTGCCACACCAGCCGCAGCTGGTGCCAGGCGCTGCCGGCGGAGAGCCGCGGAACTTCCTGCGCGTCGGGCAGGCTGTAGGCGCGGGGTTCGGCGCCCGTTGCCGCCACGAGGTCGTCGATGACCTTGGCAGCTTCGTCGCGGCGGCCCTTGCGGATGAGGAACAGCGGCGACTCCGGGACGCTGCGCCGGACCCAGAACACCAGGAGCGCAGGCAGCACCATCACCAGCATTGTCAGCCGCCAGTCGCCGAACACCGCCACGAGGCCGGCGGACACAAAACCGGCAAGGGCCGCGCCCACCGGCCACCAGCCGTCCATCGCGGTGAGGACCTTCCCGCGCTGCTTGCGTGGTGTGAACTCACCCACCAGCGCGTAGTCCACCGGAATGCAGCCGCCCAGACCAAAGCCGGCCATAAAGCGGAACACGCAGAACCAGATCAAGTCGGGGGAGAAGGCGCCCAGGACCGTGAAGAGCGAGAAAATCAGCAGCGTGGCCGTAAACGCCTTCTTGCGCCCGATCGTGTCCGCGATGGTGCCCCACACAAACGCGCCCAGGGCCATGCCGATCAGGTTGGACGTACCCACCCAGGCCACCTCGCCGGGAGCCAGGGCCCAGTGCGTCGAGAGCAGCGGGATGAGGATGCCGTTAAGCGTCACGTCCCACGCATCGAACATGAAGCCAAGGCCGCCGATCACGAAGATCCTGCCCTGGACTTTCCAACGCCAGGGCAGTTCCTGGACCACTTGTTCGCCGCTGGGCACAGTGGTGTAAGTATTCATCGCAGCCTCCTGTGAAAACTCTAACCGTGCCCACTGACGTTCACACTGAGGCCGGCAAGCGGGGCAAACCGCACAACACGATAAACTGGGCCCATCCCCACCAACCGCGGCACTGTTCCGCGAGATCAGACGGAGACTTTTTGTGAGCGTCACGCAGCCTGACCGTGTATCCATCGACCGTGTTCCCATCCGCCGGGCGCTGATCTCGGTCTACGACAAGACCGGTCTGGAGGATCTCGCCAAGGGCCTGCACGCAGCCGGCGTGAAGATCGTCTCCACCGGTTCCACGGCCAAGAAGATCGCCGCGGCCGGTATCCCGGTCCAGGAAGTCGAAGAAGTCACCGGGTCTCCGGAAATGCTGGACGGCCGCGTCAAGACGCTGCACCCGCGCGTCCACGGCGGCATCCTGGCGGACCGCCGCGTTCCCGCGCACATGGAAACCCTCGCAGGCATGGAAATTGAAACCTTCGACCTGGTGGTGGTGAACCTCTACCCGTTCGTTGAGACCGTGAAGTCCGGCGCCGCGCAGGACGATGTCGTTGAACAGATCGACATCGGCGGCCCCGCCATGGTCCGTTCGGCAGCGAAAAACCACGCCGCCGTCGCCATTGTTGTCGACCCCACGTTCTACGGTTCCGTGGTCACCGCCGCCGCTCAGGGCGGTTTTGACCTGAAGACCCGACGCCGGCTGGCCGCCAAGGCGTTCGCCCACACCGCGTCCTACGACAACGCCGTGGCCACCTGGACTGCCAGCCAGTTCCTGGATGAAGACGGCGACGGCGTCATCGACTGGCCTGCCTACGCCGGCCTGTCGCTGGAGCGCTCCGAGGTTCTCCGCTACGGCGAAAACCCGCACCAGCAGGCCGCGCTCTACGTGGACAAGGCCGCCCCGGCCGGCATCGCGCAGGCGGACCAGCTGCACGGCAAGGCCATGAGCTACAACAACTTCGTCGACGCCGACGCCGCCCTCCGCGCCGCGTTCGACTTCGCCGAGCCCGCCGTCGCCATCATCAAGCACGCCAACCCGTGCGGTGTCGCCGTTGGTTCCGCTGATGCTGCAGACCCGATCGCCGACGCCCACGCCAAGGCCCACGCCTGCGACCCCGTTTCCGCCTTCGGCGGCGTCATCGCTGCCAACCGGACGGTCACCGCAGCCATGGCACAGACCGTTGCCGGCATCTTCACCGAGGTTGTCATCGCCCCGGACTTCGAGCCGGCAGCCGTGGAGATCCTCGCCAAGAAGAAGAACATCCGCCTGCTCGCACTGCCCGAGGGCTACGGCCGCTACCCGGCCGAAATGCGCCAGGTCTCCGGCGGTGTCCTGGTACAGATGAGCGACAAGGTGGACGCCGACGGCGACAACCCCGCCAACTGGACTCTCGCCGCCGGCGAAGCCGCTGACGAAAAGACCCTCGCGGACCTGGCCTTCGCCTGGACCGCCTGCCGCGCCGCCAAGTCCAACGCCATCCTGATCGCCGATCATGGTGCAGCGGTGGGCATCGGCATGGGCCAGGTCAACCGCCTGGACTCCTGCCGCCTGGCCGTCGAGCGGGCCAACACGCTGGGCGTTTCGGTGGAGTCCGACGTCGAAGGTGCTGGCGGTGCGGCTGGTCCGTCGACAGCAGAGGCGACCGTTGCACCCGAGCGTGCCCGCGGCGCCGTTGCAGCCTCCGACGCGTTCTTTCCCTTCGCTGACGGCCTGCAGATCCTGATCGATGCCGGTGTACGCGCCGTGGTCCAGCCGGGCGGTTCCGTCCGGGATGAGGAAGTCGTCGCCGCGGCCAACGCAGCCGGCATCACCATGTACTTCACGGGCGCCCGCCACTTCTTCCACTAATCCCCGCCGGCTCCCTAACCTCGCAAGGCCCCACCGGCTCCCTACCCTCGCAAGCTCGGGTCGGGGCCCTCGCTGGAGCGGTTCCACGGTCAGGGAACCCTGCCGGCGTGGGCCCAGGGTAAAACGTCGACGGCGCCTGTCCCCACTAAGGGGACAGGCGCCGTCGGGCCTTAACGGGCAGCTAGGAAGGACGTGGTGCCGGGTCCGCGCCCCGCTGCATGAGGCGCGGACCCCCTTCCGGCAGCCGAAGCTCCCGGGGCTTTGCAGCGGCCATGCGCTGTTTGGTCCAGTACTCGAGGATCTCCTCACGGGGCTGGCCCGATTTGCTGTGGCTGACGGATCCGTTCCCGGATGCCTCGTCAGGCGAGGTTTTCCTAGGCTGCTGCGGCACTGAAGTAGGCCTCCTGGATGGCCGCGCCCCAGTACGGGCCGTACATCACGGGTTTCGGAGTGTACCCGTAGCTGTTGATGGAGTTCTGGAAGCCGTCGGAGCCGCTGCCGATGAACCACGGGCCGCCTGACGAGCCGCCGGTCATGTCGCAGGGGATTCCCTGCGTGCCGAACTGCGGGTTGGTCGTGTCATTGGTGGCGGTGCCGGTGCAGCTCCAAAGCCGTTCGCCGTTGAAGGGCTTGGCGGCGGGGTAGCCGTAGGCGGTGTACTTCAGGCCGTGGGCTTCATTGAATGCCACGCCTGAGCCGCCGACGACATCCTCCAGCAGTGCGCCGTCTTGCCTCGGGTCCATCGCGGCAAAGCCGGTGTCGTAGCTGATGTCCCCGTCGTCCCTCCACTGGGTGGGCGTGAAGTACTCGCTGGCGCTCCACGCGCCGTAGGGGGCCACCCCGTCCTTGTACTTAGGGACAAAAA
Organism: Pseudarthrobacter sp.; assembly: GCF_036675385.1. Taxonomy (NCBI): domain Bacteria; kingdom Bacillati; phylum Actinomycetota; class Actinomycetes; order Micrococcales; family Micrococcaceae; genus Pseudarthrobacter; species Pseudarthrobacter sp. The sequence goes on from NZ_JAKFFD010000206.1 coordinate 24,889, forward strand.
CGAAGTTGGTGGCGAACGAGCCGGGACCCTCGTTGAGGCAGTGTCCGGCCGTGGCAACGGTGCTCTTGTTCGACGCCGACACGACGTTTCCGGAGCAGACGTA
>NZ_JAKFFD010000175.1:0-5885 GCF_036675385.1 Pseudarthrobacter sp.
GAGGTGTTCGACGCCGTCCTCGGCGAGCGCCCGAACCAGCTGGACAAGCAGCGCCCCGAGGTTTCGGTTACTGCGGACCAGCTGATCGACATCGCCTCGGCTGACGGCCAGGTCACCGAGGGCGGGCTGCGCCTGAACCTGTATGTCGCCGTCGCCTATACCGCCGTCTGGCTCTCCGGCAACGGCGCCGTGGCCATCCACAACCTCATGGAGGACGCCGCCACCGCCGAGATCTCCCGCTCGCAGGTCTGGCAGCAGATCCGCAACAAGTCCGTCCTCGCCGACACCGGAAACACCGTCACCCGCGAACTGGTCGAAAAGATCCTGGGCGAGGAAACGGAACGGCTCCGGACCGAATTCGGCGACGAGGCCTTCCGCCTGTACTACCAGCCGGCCAGCAAGCTGATCGCCGAGATCTGCCTGTCCGAGGACTACACGGACTTCCTCACCACTCCGGCCTACGAACTGGTGGGCTGAGTCATGGCGGTCTCCCCCACACCGTCGCTCTCCGCGGCGGACCTTGCCGCCATCGACGCACAGCTGGCCGCCACCGACCAGCTGCTGGAACGTAATTACCCGGGCGACGACGGCACCCGCCAGCCCGTGCACACCGTGTACGTGCCGGCGGACCGTTTCACGCCGTCGTTCGCTGCCGACTGGGGTGCCCAGGCGCTTACGACGGCGGAGGCTCACGGCGGGCTCGAGAAGCTCGGCGCGCTGCTGGGTCAGGAGCCGGAGCTGGCTGCCGCCGTCGCCGCACGGGTCGGTGCCAAGCTGCGCACGGAACCGATCGAGGACCTGCGCCTCGATTTCGAGGATGGCTTCGGCGACCGCGGCGATGAGGCAGAGGACGCGGCAGCGGTCGCGGCCGCCAACGCTGTGGCCACCGCCGTCGCGGCCGGCACCGCGCCGCCGTTCATCGGCATCCGGTTCAAGTGCTTTGAGGCGCCCACCCGAGCCCGCGGCCTGAAGACACTGGATCTGTTCGTCTCAACACTCGCGCAGGCCGGCGAACTTCCTGCCGGGCTCATCCTGACCCTGCCCAAGGTCACTACCGTGGCCCAGGTCCAGGCGATGGACTTCGCCGTCTCCCGGATGGAGGAAGTCCACGGGCTTCGCGCCGGCCGGCTCCGCTTCGAGGTCCAGGTGGAGACGCCACAGCTGATCCTCGGGCCGGAAGGCACCTCCCCTGTGGCGCAGTTGCCGCACGTGGTCCCGGGACGCATCAGCGCCCTGCACTACGGCACCTACGACTACTCCGCGTCGCTGCAGATCTCGGCCGAGTACCAGTCCATGGAGCACCCGGTGGCGGACTACGCCAAGGAAGTCATGCAGCTGGCCGTCGCCGGCACGGGCATCCGCCTCTCCGACGGTTCCACCAACATCATCCCGGTGGGCGACGCCGTCGAGGATGCCTGGAAGCTGCACGGACGCCTCGTCCGCCGCTCGCTGGAGCGCGGCTACTACCAGGGCTGGGACCTGCACGCCGCCCAGCTGCCCAGCCGTTTCGCCGCCACGTATGCGTTCTACCGCGAGGGGCTTCCGGCCGCCGCGGCACGCCTGCGCACCTACGTGGAACGAGACAACGCAGACGGCACCGAAGGCGGGGTCATGGACGAACCCGCCACCGCCCGGGCCCTGGCCGCCTTCGTCCTGCGCGGCGTCCAGTGCGGCGCAGTGGGGACCGAAGAGGTCCAGGCGCTCGCCGGCGTCGAACTTTCCCAGCTGACCGCACTGGCGCACCCGCGGCTGGCACACTCCACTTCAAAGTAAGGATCCAATGATGGGCAAGTACTACTACCCCCAGGGCGGGCTGCCGCCGCAGACGCACCTCACCACGGAGCGGGCCATCGTCACGGAGGCCTATACGGTCATCCCCAAGGGCGTTATGACCGACATCGTGACCAGCACCCTGCCGGGTTTCTCCAACACCCGCTCCTGGATCCTGGCCCGCCCGATCTCCGGGTTTGCCACCACGTTCTCGCAGCTGATCGTGGAGATTGGCCCCGGCGGCGGCGCTCCGAAGGCCGAGTTTGAGCCCGGCGTTGAAGGCGTCGTCTTTGTCACCAAGGGCAAGGTCAACCTGACGCTCGACGGCGAACTGCACCAGCTGGAGGAAGGCGGCTACGCCTACCTGGCCGCCGGTGCCACCTGGGGCCTGGAAAACATCTCCGACGATATTGTGTCCTTCCAATGGATCCGCAAGGCCTACGAGCGGCTGGAGGGTTACGAGGCAAAGTCCTTCGTCACCAGTGATGCCGAAGTGGAACCCACCGCGATGCCGGATACCAACGGCGCCTGGAAGACCACCCGCTTCACGGATTCCAGCGACCTGGCCCACGACATGCAGGTGAACATCGTGACGTTCCAGCCGGGCGGGGTCATCCCGTTCCCGGAGACCCACGTCATGGAGCACGGCCTGTACGTCCTGGAGGGCAAGGCCATGTACCTGCTCAACAACGACTGGGTCGAAGTGGAAGCAGGCGACTTCATGTGGCTGCGCGCCTTCTGCCCGCAGGCCTGCTACGCGGGCGGCCCTGGCGAATTCCGCTACCTGCTCTACAAGGACATGAACCGCCAGATCAAACTGACCTAGCTGTATAGACCACTGACGTTAGTGATGTTCGGCGTAGTGGGGGGACACGAAGAAGACCTCCGAGTGGAGTAGGGCTTGTCTAGAGTCCATTCCATACGGGGCGAGCTCAACTCCGAGTTCTCTGCACCACAGGGCCATGATTTGAACGTTGTGTTCCAGTGCCTCGCGGTCAGCTCTCAGTTCTGGCAGCAACTTCACGCGTCCCAACTCCTTGTACGGTACTTTCATACTGACCGGATCCCGGGTTGTGCGCCGCGGGCTCCACGCCTGTGATCGCCAGCAATGCCCGATTTCGCTCGCAGACGCTCCGATGCCCGTCGGAGGTTGCTGCTGGGAACCCAAATCACTAACTCGTCCGTCGACCTGGTGGAAGTCGGGCATACCGGTTACACCCGAGCGTCATCACAGGCCCGTTGCGCCTAGTGTTTATTGAGAGCTGAACACAGGCCCCCGGGGCCGACAACCTCTGGGCGTTGGTACATTTCCTCCTCCCGGCCCGCCGTTGGCCCCAGCCTGGCGAGGGCATCTGGTGGATTCCGCGGACTTTCAAGTGCTCACTTCCAATAAGGACCGGGCCGGTCCGCCTGTGCTGGGGAGACCGGGGTCAGTGCACCGGGGGCGGGTTCGGCGAACCTCAGCGGTCAGGGCCGATCTTGGTCTGTCAGTTCGCCGTTTGTTCGCGCCGTTCGTGCGTCTGTCCGTAAGGGACATCGCGGCTGATGGCGACGGTGTAGCTGGTATAGCCGTGCTGGGTGACCAAGATGCCGTGGCGGCGCTCCTTCACGGCATGTTCGCGGGCGATGTCGACTGCGGTGTTCAAGTCGTTTTCGACGGTGGCAGCGTCGTGGGCGGTGATTTCCAGGACGACGTCCGAGTGGCGTTTGATCATGTTGGTCTCTTTCTCGGCGGAATGTGCCGGGGGTCTCAGTTGGCACGGCTTCCGGGGGCCGTGCACACGGTTGATCGGCAGCGGGATGCACTGTGTGGAAACATTCGTCGGCGTGGAATTCTGACTAGAACCGTTAGGGACGAAAAAACCGGGAGTAACGGAAACCGTCGCGCTCAACCCAGGCCGTGACGCCGTCGATCTTCGGTCCCGCGACCAGGCGTTCAGGCAGTCGGGGATCCAGACCTATACGGAAGGTGTCCGGTTCAACCTCTACAAGGACGGGGTTGTCGCTGGGAGCTTCTACTCCCGTGGCCGCTATAAGCCGAAGGCGGCCGTCTTGTTCAACGATCCTGAAGCTGGGGTACCAGGGTGAGTAGCAGCGGTAGTGGCCGACCATCGGGTTGCCGGTCTTCGATCCATTGGTGCTGCCCGGGCGTCCTGTCCGGGTGAGACACCTGTCTCCGTAAGTCCAGCGCGCCTCGCCATCCCACTCTTCCAGCCGGTGGTGGAACTGTCGCCATTGAGGATGTGAGCAGGCGAGCCGGCCCTGCGTAGAGTCGTACAAAGCGCCGCTCTCCCCGGCAGACGTGAGCGTTAGCCGGCCGTCGGACTGTTCCCGTGAGACCTCGATGCTGAAGGCCCCGTCGGTCCAGGTTCCCTCGTAGCGGCCTGCATCCCGCACTTGCGTGCGGTCCAATGCACAGCGTTTGTCGTCGGGACCCTGTGTCACGATGTCCAGAATGTTGCGGCACAAGAGCTCGGCGGGCCCGGAGCCCCCGTTCGCGTTGGTCAGCACGACGACGGCCAGTTGGGATGTCAGGTCGGCGGCAAGATGGGAGCTGTATCCCACCATCCCTCCGCTATGGGTTAGTCGCGTGTGTCCGTGATCTTCTTCAACAATCAGGCCGAGCCCGTACCTGCCGGGGAGAGGCGTTAGGGAGTCAGGTGGGGCAACGTCGTGGGTGATCTCGTGGAAACGGCCCTCACTGATGATGCGAACACCGTCGATCTCCCCGCGACCGAGGAGCATTCTGGCGTAACGGCCCATGTCCGTCGCTGTGGATACGACATTTCCGTCAGCACCGTCTGCCTCGACCCATGGGGCCGGCAGCAGGGGATCGCCTGGCAGGACCGGCAGGTCGTGGTGTAGTGGCTGCGTTCCTGCGGCCATCAGGTGATGCGTCCCGCTGGCGATGGAGGCATTGGAGTCTCCCATGCCCAGGGGGTGCAGTATGCGCTGCTGGACCGCGTCGGCGAGCCGTTGACCGGTGACCTGCTCTATCACTAGTCCGAGGAGGATGTAGCCGGCGTTGGAGTAGTGGAAGAACTCACCGGGCGCGGAGCCGGTCACTGTGTCAGCGAGCGTGACGGCTTGAGGGAACGCGTCAGCCAACGCGTCGGAACCGGCAATGAGACCGCTCGTGTGCTGCATGAGATGGCGAAGCGTGATGGGCAGGTGCTCGGTTTGCACCCTGAACCAAGGAAGATAGCTCGCTACCGGCGCGGAGATGTCCACGAGCCCTTCATCGGCGAGCTGCTGCAGGACCAGGCAGTTGAACGACTTGCTGATCGAGCCGATCTCAAAACGCGTACCTGCGCTCACGACTTCCATTGAGCCGAGACCAGAACTACCGCTGCAGACGGTGATGACTTCGCCATGCCGGTTGACCACGCATACCGCTGCTCCTGGCATAGGCCACCAGTTGTGGGCCTCCGAAAGGAGGACGAGGATCTTTGCCAACAGGTCGGCTTGAGGCACCGCATGGCGTGTCATAGAAGCACTTCCCGCACCAACAAGTCGTTGATGGTTTCCCGCCGGACTGCCAGGCGCGACTTCCCGTCGCGGCAGAAGACGACTGGAGGACGGAATGCCGCGTTGTAGTTGTTGGACATTGTGTAGGTGTAGGCGCCTGTGACCGGCACGACGACAAGGTCACCCACGACCGCTCTCGGCATCACCGCGTCCCGCACCAGAACGTCGCCCGACTCGCAGTGCCGGCCGACGACGTCGCTGATCTCGAGTCGGTGATCAGCGTTCATTATCCATGGTTGGAACCGCTGGCCGTAGAGAGATACTTCCAGGTTATCGCCCATCCCCCCATCCACCGCGACGTGCGTCCGGACTCCGCGTTTGACGGTCACGACCTGGTACAGGGAGATGCCCGTGGAGGCGACCATCGATCTGCCTGGTTCCACTATGAGCTTCACATCCTTACCGAGATATTCATGCACCGCGCCGACGAGCGTTTCCGCATAATGCTCCACGCTGGCCGCCGGGTCTTCGGACGTGTACCGGCTGGCCAGCCCGCCTCCCAAGTCGTACACGGGGAACCTCGGCAGCTCAGCGAGCGCGGCGACTTCCTGACGGAACTGGTCCAGATCGAAGATCTGGGAGCCTAT
>NZ_JAKFFD010000069.1:0-24845 GCF_036675385.1 Pseudarthrobacter sp.
CCCGCCAGTCCCTGGCAACGCGGCTCCAACGAAAACACCAACGGTCTCCTGCGCCAATACTTCCCCAAAGGCACCGACCTCGCCGCCTACGGACCCGAAGACCTCGAACACGTCGCACAGGAACTCAACGGACGCCCACGCAAGACGCTCGGCTGGAATACTCCAGCCGAGCGTCTACGTGATTTACTACTAACCACCTAACCAACAGGTGTTGCAACGACCCCTAGAATCCAAGCGAAAGGGTGACCCGCCGTCGTCGGACTTCTTAGCGTCCGTCCGCAGGGTGTCCGTCCGCGTAGCGTCCGGCTGCTGGGGCGAAAAGACCTAGCAGAAGAGCTCGCTCTTGGGCTCGTTGTGCTTGACCTTCTGCCAGCCCAGCCACAGCACCAGTGCGAAGAACGGGATGGTGGCCAGGGTCCAGAGACCGAGGTGGAATACCTCGCCGGTCTTGCTGGTCATGGTGTCGAAGCCGATGAGCACCGTGATGGCCAGCAGCGCAATGAGCCCGGCCCAGCTGCTCCAGGTTCCGCCGGGCGCGGGCAGGGAGGAGACCTTGCCCTTCTTGTGGCGCAGCGCGATCTGGCTGGCGAAGATGGCGCCCCAGGTGAAGATCACGCCGATCGAGGCGGAGTTGAGCGCGAGGTCGAAGGCGTGTGAGCCGCCCAGCCAGATGTTCAGCAGGATGCCAACGAGGTAGACGGCGCCGATGGCCAGGATGGCGGCGTACGGCACGTGGCTCTTGGACATCCTGGTCAGCCACTCCGGGGCGTGCCCGTTGTTGGCCATGGTCCGGAAGATCCGGCCGATCGAGTACAGGCCCGAGTTGCAGGAGGACAGCGCGGCGGTGATGACGATCATGTTCATAACATCGCCCATCCAGCCGAGGCCCATCTGGCCGAAAACGGTGACGAACGGCGAGGTGCCGGCCACGTACTGGTCCGAGGGCAGGAGCATCGCCAGGAGGGTCACGGAACCGACGTAGAACACCACGATGCGGAAGACGACGGCGCGGATCGCCTTGGGAACTTCCTTGGCGGGGTCCTGCATTTCACCGGCCGTGATGCCGACGAGTTCAATGCCGTTGTAGGCGAAAATCACGGCGTTCAGGACCAGGATCATCACCAGCGCACCCTTGGGGAACATTCCGCCTTCGGCTGCGAAGAGGTTGTTCACCGAGGCGTTGCCGTCGCCCACCTGGGCGTTGGTGACCACCATGAAGGTGCCCACGGCCAGGAAGATCATGATGGCGCCGACCTTGAGGCAGGAGGCCCAGAATTCAAATTCGCCGAACGCCTTGACGCTCATGAGGTTGACGCCCACGAGCAGCAGCAGCGCGGCAATGGCGCTGAGTTCGACCGGCACGTTGGGGAAGAAGAACTGGAAGTACAGTCCGATCGCGATGAGTTCGGCGATGCCGGTCATGGCCCAGTTGATGAAGTACATCCAGCCGGACAGGTACGCGCCCTTCTTGCCGAACATCTCACCGGCGTAGCTGACGAAGGAACCCGACGTCTGGCGGTACATGATCAGCTCGCCCAGGGCCCGCATCAGCAGATAGGCGATAACGCCGGCAATGGCGTAGGAGAAAATGAGCGCAGGGCCAGTGGAGGCCAGGCGTCCGCCTGCACCCATAAAGAGGCCGACGCCGATGGCGCCGCCCATGGCAATCATGGTGACCTGGCGTCCGCTCAGGGATTTTTTGTAGCCCTCGGCGCTGAGGGTGGAGTCGACGACGGCGGATTGCGCCGTCGGGCTCTCGAGTTCTGTGGGGGTACTTTGAGGCACAACAATTCCTTGTGGGTAGGGGATTGGCCGGCACCCTTGGCAGGGACTTCTCCATCCCGAAAATTCGGTTTCTTGATGTTTCAAGGAATTTTCTGTATGGAAAGTCACAGTACGTCGAAGTTCGCGCGGCCTGTCTATCCTACAAGACTCAAACCGCAGCAAGTGACGCGGGCTACACCCGGACCCGGTTAAGCCAAACTATTGCCACGCATGTGGGGATAGTTCAGAACAATGTTCTGTTCGGCATCCTCCTGGACGCTGTACGTGCGCAAAGGTTCGGCGCCGGTGCTGGAGCAGCCCGTTTCCAGGCTGAACGCGTGCTGGTGCAGCGGGCAGATCACCACCTCCCGGTCGATGGTGCCGTCCGCAATGGGGCCGCCGCGGTGGGGGCAGACCGCGGACAGGGCGCGCAGGGTCCCGTCCCGCAGCCGGAAGACCGCAACCTGCTCGGCGTCCACCCCGAAGGCCCGGCCCTCACCGAACGGGATCTGGTCCACGGGGCCCAGGATGCGGCTGGTGGTGGTGACGGGCTCGGGGCTGAGCTGGTTAGCCGCTGTCTGGTCGGCGCTCACCGGACCGGCACCTGGGGCAGGACCGTGAGCGGCAGGGACGTGCGGAACTGGCCCGGCGTAAGCGGATCGTCGCGTTCGCTCCACGGGTCCACGTAGCTGTCCACGGATGCCTGCATGGCGGCGTCCAGTTCCGCGGCGACACCTTCGGAATCCTCCACGATGACGGCGCGGAGATGCTCGATGCCCACCCGCGGCACAAAGGAGTAGGTCCGTTCCAGCCAGTTGGCGTTCTCACGGTAGTACTGCATGAACCGGCCGGCCAGGAGCTTCACTTCCTCCGGATCATCCACGGTGGCCAGCAGGTCGCCCTTGCGGATGTGGGCGCCCGCCGCTCCCCCGACGTAAAGCTCCCAGCGTCCGCCCTCCACGGCCACCACGCCCACGTCCTTGACCAGCGATTCCGCGCAGTTCCGTGGGCAACCGGACACAGCCAGCTTCAGCTTGGCCGGCGACTCGATGCCCTGGAACCGGGACTCGATCTCGATGCCCAGCTTGGTGGAGTCCCCCGTCCCGTAACGGCAGAAGTCCTTGCCCACGCAGGTCTTCACGGTGCGGAAGCTCTTGCCGTAGGCGTACCCGGAGGGCATGTCCAGGTCGGCCCAGACCTGCGGGAGGTCCTCCTTGGGGATCCCCAGGAGGTCGATCCGCTGCCCGCCGGTCAGTTTGATCAGCGGAACGTTGTGCTTCTCGGCGACGTCGGCGATGCGGCGCAGCTGCTGCACGGACGTCACGCCGCCCTTCATCTGCGGGACCACGGAGAACGTGCCGTCGCGCTGGATGTTGGCGTGCACGCGGTCGTTGATGAAGCGGGCGTCGCGTTCGTCGATGTACTGGTCCGCGAGCATCATTTTCAGCAGTGACGCGAGGCCCATTTTGGATTTCGCGTCCTCGGCGCTGCCGGGAGCCAGGGCCATGAACACCTGGGAGACGGAGCGCAGGCCTTGTTTCCGGATGGCGGCCATCAGGGCCGGCTTGTCCAGCGGGATCCCGGGCACGTAGTAGCTGGCCGCTGGGTCCTCCTCCACCGCGCCGTCCGCGGCCCATTCCACCACCTGTTTGACCAGCAGCTTGCAGGAACCGCAGCCCTTGCCCGCCCGGGTGGCGTCCATGGCGCCGGAAACAGTGGTGCAGCCGCCCTTCACGGCGTCCACCAGGGCCTTCTTACTGACGCCGTTGCAGTTGCAGACCTGGGCGCCGTCGTCGAGCTCGGCCACGCCCACCGCCTCACCCGGCCCGCCGACGTCGAACATCAGCGCGATCCGTTCGTCGGGCAACGGCAGCCCGCGGTCGTAGGCCTGCGTCAGGTAGGCCACCTTCCGGCTGTCACCCAGGAGCGTGGCACCCACCATCTTGTTGTCGCGGACCACGATGGACTTGAAAATGCCGCGGCTGGGCTCCGAGAAGACGATGTGCTCGTCGGTGTCGAGTTCGGGGCCGTGCAGTCCCATGGATGCGACGTCGACGCCGGCCACCTTCAGCTTGGTGGCGGTCCGGGAGCCGAGGTAGGCCGACGACGTATCGGCGCCGGTCACGTGGTTGGCAAGCACCACGGCCTGTTCCCACAGCGGCGCCACCAGCCCGTAGACCTCGCCGCGGTGCTGGACGCACTCCCCCACAGCGTAGATGTCATCTTCGTCCTGGACCCGCAGCCGGTCATCCACCACAATGGCCCGCTCCACCGGCAGCCCGCTCAGCACAGCCACGTCCACGTTCGGCCGGATGCCCGCGGCCACCACCACCATGTCGCAGGCGATGTCGTCCCGGTCCCGGAGGCTGACGCCGCTGACCATGTCCCTCCCGAGGACGGCTGTGGTGCGGCTGGACGTGTGCACCCGGATGCCCAGGGCCTCCACGCTCCTGCGCAGCACCGCGCCGCCGTCGGGCCCCATCTGCGCATTCATGAGGTGCCCGCCCGAGTGGACCACCTCCACCTCGATGCCGTGGCTTTTCAGGCCATAGGCCGCCTCCAAACCAAGCAGGCCGCCGCCGATCACCACGGCCCGCCGGTGATGCTCCTGCTGCGCATGCTGGACCATCCGTCGGGTGTCATCGATGGTGCGGAACCCGAACACACCGTGCTTCACGGACCCGCCGGGTGTGTACAGCCCGTCCATCGGCGGCATGTGGGAGCGGCTCCCGGTGGCGATGATGAGGGTGTCGTACGGTGTAACGCGGCCGTCGTTGGAGAACACGTGTTTGGTGGCCTTGTCGATCCGGTCAACCCGGACCCCGGCGTGCAGCGTGATGCTGTTCTCGCGGTACCAGGACAGCGCGTTCAGGAAGATGTCGGCGTCGCTTTCCTCGCCGGAGAGGACGTGGCTGAGCATGATCCGGTTGTAGTTGCCGTAGGGCTCGTCGCCGAACATGGTGATGGTGAACTGCTCGGCGCCGCCGCGGGCCAGGATCTCCTCCACGGCCCGGGCGCCCGCCATCCCGTTTCCCACCACCAGCAGCCGACGGCGTGGCGCGGCGCCTGTGTGCCTCCCCTGCGGCCGGTCCAGCACGCTGGTCATCAGTGCTCCACCATGCCCAGGTCCACCACCACGGATCCCCCAACGCCATCAGGAGCGGCGAGATAGAGCTCCACCACTGAGCCGCCGTCGATGTCCTCCACCACCCGCAGCGGCACATGGACATCGCTTTTGGCGCCGATGGGGAAGTACCGCATGGGCACACCGTTCCGCATCAGGACCACCGTGATGAGTTCACTGCTGGAATTGCCGCCCCGGAAGTAGAGCGTCTGGTTGATGACGCCGTCCGGAACGTAGTGCGAGAGTTCGCGGTGGATGGGGACGGGTTTCTCCAGCCCGGTGCCCACAAACGGGAAGATGCCCTGCAGGAAAAGGTTCTTGGTGATCACGGACAGATCCTTTCGGCCGGCGGGAGACTGGCATAGGCCTATCTTCCGCTGCCGATGTTTCCGCCTGCCGGTCGGTGCGTAACTTTTCGTTTGCGCGAATCTCACCGCTTTCCGGGCCGCCAGGCCGGGCGCGCGGGGCATCAGGCCGGGGCGCGGGGCGTCAGGCCGGGGCGAGCACGCCCTGGTCCATCGAGTACCGGATCCAGCGCCCGGCGTCGTCCGTGCGCGAGGTGTCGCTCTTCTTCGCGCACCGGGCAAACCAGTCCCGGAGGGCGCGGTCATGGCTGACCATGACCAGGGTCCCGGTGAAGCCGGCGAGCGCCTCCTCAAGCTGCTCCACCAGGACCGGCGCCAGGTGGTTGGTGGGTTCATCCACAATCAGTGTGCCGTAACCGCCCAGCAGCAGGCGGGCCAGGGCAAGCCTGCGCTGCTGGCCCGCGGACAGGCTGCCTACGGGGACGTGGAACTCGCTGGTGCGGAACAGCCCCAGGCGCAGGAGTGCCTCGGCGTGCTCATCGATGTTGCCGCCGAGGCCCGCCGCGAAGGCCGGCAGCAGGCGGAGCGTGGGCCGTTGCGGCAGTTCGAGTTCCTGCTGCAGGTAGCCGATCCGCGCAGGCCGCTGAACCAACCCTTCGACGGGCTCCAGGGTTCCCGCCAGCACGGAGAGCAGCGTGGATTTGCCGGCGCCGTTCGGGCCGGTGATGAGGATCTTCTCACCCGTGCGGGCCGCGAAATCAGTGACGGCCAGGCGGCCGGGAACCGCGACGCCACGGGCAACGAGGACCGCCGCCGCGGTCAAGAGGGAGTCCCCGGATGCGGTGGTCGCCACGGAGGCACCCGAAGGAGCCTCCGGTTCCACGGCGAGCTCCGCCGCCAGCCGCAGCGGCACCGGCGGGCGGTCGATGGGGCTCGCTTCCAGCCGCCGGAGCCGTTCCTGCGCGTTGCGGACCTTGCTGGTGGCCGCTTTCTGCCAGGTGCCGGCCTTGAAGTCGAAGCCCACCTTGTCGTTGTCGCGCTGGCGGGCGTAGCCCATCTTGTCGGTCACGGTGTCTGCCTGCCGCTGCTCCGCCTCCATCGCGACGATCCACTCGTGGTACTGCTGGACCCAGCGCTGGCGTTCGGCGGCCTTCTCGCGGAGGTAGCCGTCGTAGCCGTTGCCGTAGCGGGTCACGGTACGGCGCTCGGCATCAACCTCAATCACGGTGCTGGCCACCTTGCGGAGCAGCACGCGGTCGTGGGACACCACCACCACCGTCCCGCGATGGGCGGCCAGCCGGTCCTCCAGCCAGGCGGTTCCGCGGGCATCGAGGTGGTTGGTGGGTTCGTCCAGGAGCAGGATGTCCGCCGGATCGGCCAGGACACAGGCCAGCGCCACGCGTTCCTGCTCGCCGCCGGAGAGCGATCCCAGCGTCCGTTTCCGGTCCAGGCCGCCCAGGCCCAGCCGGTCGAGCGCCGCCTCCACCCGGGATTCGGCGGCGTAGCCCTCGCGCAGCTGGTACTCGGTCTGCAGCCGGCCGTAGGTTTCCAGCTCGTCGTCCTCGGCATCGGCGAGGCCGGCCTCCAGCCGGTCAAGTTCGGCTTCGAGGGCGCGCAGCGAGGCCAGGGAAGCGTCGACGGCGGCTCCCACGGTGAAGGATTCGGGCAGGCCGTGCGTCTGGGCAAGGTAGCCCACGCGGCCGTGGCTGACCGCAGTTCCTTCGTCGGGCGCTTCCAGCCCGGCCAGGATCCGGAGCAGCGTGGATTTGCCGGCGCCGTTTTCGCCGACGATGGCAACATGCTCGCCGGCCGTGATGACCAGGCTGATTCCGTCGAGCAATTGCCGGTCGCCATAGCCATGGGAGACGCCGGAAAGGTTCAGGTGTTCAGTCAAGACAAGTCCTCGCAAGATTCCGCAGTGTGGCCGCCGGAACTGATGCTCGACGGCGGCCCTGGATTCGGGGGAACAGTCCGGCATTGCCGGGCTGCTGCTCAGGACTTCATCGCTCCAGCTTCCCCGCCGGAAGCCGCAGCGTCAAGCCGGGACACCACCGGTGGCACCACCGGTGGCACCATTATTGGCCAGAAAGTATTGACGTGACACCAAACTGACGTCAGAATGGTGTCATGCAACTCAACCAATATGTATCCGCCGTCCAGCACCAGCTGGGCGTTGCCGCCGAAGCCGGTGGTCCCGAGGCCCGGGAACTCAGCGCCCGCCTCACTGCCGCGCTTGACTCCACCGTCCGGCTCGTCCTCCTCGAGGCCCTCTCCGACGCCGCCAGCGAGATCACCCTCGAGCTGGCCCCGGCGTCGGTGGAGGTACGGCTCCGCGGCCGCGATCCGGAGTTTGTGGTCACCAGCCCGCCCGCCGCCAGCGACTTCGAAGCGGTGACGGAACGGTCCGGCCGGCCGGCCCGGCAGGCCCCGGAAGAGTTCGACGGCGCCAGCACCTCGCGCACGACGCTCCGCCTTCCCGATCACCTCAAGCAGCAGGTTGAAGAGGCCGCGGGCTTTGAAGGCCTGTCGGTGAACTCCTGGCTGATCCGGGCCGTCGCGGACGCCCTCAACGGGAGCCAAACCACGCACCGCACCATTCGCCGCGATCCCGGCGAGCAGAACTTCACAGGATGGGCACGCTGATGACAACCTTCGAGACCCCCCAATCAATCGCCGTCGTGGTGGACGTGTCCGTCCGTGCCGACATTCTTGTTGTCGCCGGCAACCGCACCGATACCGTGGTCAACGTCCAGCCCCGCGAGGCAACCCGGGCCCTGGACATCAAGGCGGCGGAGCAGACCACCGTGGACTACACGGATGGACGCCTGCAGGTAAGGCTGCATCCGCAGCGCCGCCACACCTGGTTCAGCGACGGCGGCGCCGTGGACATCGCAGTTGAAGTGCCCATCGGCTGCAGCCTGGAGTTGAAGTCCGGAATGGGCGATCTCCGCTGCGAGGGCGAATTCAGCTCCGCCGAACTGAAGACGGACATGGGCCACGTCCACGTCGATCACTCCACGGAGCTCCGGGTCCACACGGGCATGGGCGACGTGACCGTGGAACGCGTCGCGGGGCGGGCTGAAATCAAGACCGGCTCGGGCAAGATCCGGATCCGGGAAATCGACGGTACCGCCAGCGTCAAGAACGGCAACGGCAGCACGTACATCGTGGATGCCGCCGGTGAACTCAAGGTCAGTGCCGCCAACGGGGACGTCTCCGTGGAACGCGCCGGCGACACCACCACCATCAAGGCCTCCAACGGCGACATCACGGTCGGCGAGGTGGCCCGCGGAACCCTCACCCTCCAGACCGCCGCGGGTTCGTTGAACATCGGCGTCCGCGAAGGCAGCGCCGCGTGGCTGGACCTCAGCACCAAGTACGGTCGCGTCCGCAACGGACTCGATGCCACCACCGGGCCGAGCGAGACGGACGCCAAAGTGGAGATCCGCGCCCGCAGCGCCTACGGCGACATCACCGTGCGGCGCTCCCCCGTTCCCACCCGGTGAACCCCCACCAGGTCAGACCTCTGCAAAGGAACAACGCAGGGTCACTTAACGCCCATGCTTTCCCCTCGAATTGGGCAGTAAGTGACCCCGCGCTGCTGTGGACTCCCGGGCCTAGGCAACCAGAAGTGCGGCGGCCTTCCTGCGGCGGGCCTTCGCCAGCCGGGTGCCGATCAGTCCCTGCCGGGGGCTGAACAGGTAGACGGCGGCGAACACCACACCCTGCGTGAGCACCACCATGGCGCCCGAAGCCGTGTCCAGGTAGTAGCTGAAGTAGATGCCGGCGATGGAGCACACCGCTGAAATCACCGGTGCGATGACCAGCATCCGGTTGAAGCGGTCCGTGAGCAGGTAGGCGGTGGCACCGGGGATGATGAGCATGGCCACCACCAGCACCACACCCACAGTCTGCAGCGCCACCACCGACGTCAGCGCCAGCAGCCCCATAAGCAGCGCCCCCAACCGTTTCGGGGAGAGCCCGATCGCGTGGGCGTGCGTGGGATCGAACGCGTAGAGGGTCAGGTCGCGGCGCTTCAGGATCAGGATGACGAAGGCGACGACGCCGAGCACCAGAACCTGGATGAGGTCAGGGATACTGACGCCCAGGAGGTTGCCGAAAATGATGTGGTTCAGGTCAGTCTGGCTGGGCGTGACGGAGATCAGCACCAGGCCCAAGGCAAACAGCGAGGTGAACACAATGCCGATGGCGGCGTCCTCCTTCACGCGGCTGGTGTTGCGGACGACGCCGATCAGGGTCACCGCTATCAGCGCGAACACCAGGGCACCGAGCGCAAACGGGGCGCCCACAATGTAGGCCAGCACAACGCCGGGCAGCACGGCGTGGGAGACGGCGTCGCCCATCAGTGACCAGCCGATCAGCACCAGCCAACAGCTGAGGACGGCACAGACGACGGCGGCGAGCGCGGTGGTGACGATGGCGCGGACCATAAAGTCGTAGCTGAGCGGTTCGACCAGGATGTCGAGGAGTTCCACGGGTCAGCCCCTGCTCTTGGTGGTGGCGGAGGCGCCGGCGGCTGCGGGGTGGACGACGGCGGCCGTGGCGGCGGGGTGGGGAGGTTCCGGAAGGTCGCGGTTCAGCACATCCAGGCCGAACGCCATGGCGAGGTTCTCCGGCTGGAGCACCAGTTCCGGGGCGCCGTGCATCAGGACCCGGCGCATGAGGAGCACGGCTTCGTCGCACAGGTTGGGCAGCGCGTGCAGGTCGTGGGTGGAGATCAGGATGGTGCAGCCGTCTGAGGCGAGCTCGCGCAGCAGCCTGGTGATGGTGGCCTCGGAGCGCTTGTCCACGCCGGCGAACGGTTCGTCCAGGAGCATCATGGTGGCACCCTGGGCAATGCCGCGGGCCACAAAGGCGCGCTTCTTCTGCCCGCCGGACAGCTGTCCGATCTGCCGGTCCGCGTACTCGCTCAGTTCCACGCGGTCCAGCGCCAGGTCGACGGCGGCACGGTCGGCCTTGGAGGGCCGCCGGGTGAAGCCCTGGTGCCCGTAGCGTCCCATCATCACCACATCGCGGACGGACAGCGGGAACTGCCAGTCCACATCCTCGCTCTGCGGCACGTAGCCGATCCCGCCCTCCTTGCGCGCCCTGGTAGGTGACTGTCCGCCGATCAGCACGCGGCCGGCGTCGGGCTTGATCATTCCCATGATCACCTTGAACAGGGTGGATTTCCCGGACCCGTTCATGCCGATCAGGCCGCAGATCCGGGCGGCGTCCACGGTGAGCGAGGCGGAATCGAGCGCCAGGACCTCGCCGTAGTGGACGGTGACGTTTTCAACGAGGATGGCGGGGGAGCTCATTACTTCGCCCCTGCTGCGGAGCCGGTGGAGCTGCCGGCCAGGGCCTTGGTGATGACATCGGCGTCGTGCCTGATCAGGTCCAGGTAAGTGGGGACGGGCCCGTCGGCTTCGGACAGCGAATCCACATAAAGTGTGCCGCCGAACTTCGCGCCGGTGGCGCCCACCACCTGCTGCATGGGCGCATCGGACACCGTGGATTCACAGAACACGGCAGGAACCTGGTTGGCCTTGACGTACTCGATGGCGCGGGTGATCTGTTGCGGCGTGGCCTGCTGTTCGGCGTTGACGGCCCAGATGTAGACCTCTTTGAGCCCGGCATCACGGGCCAGGTAGGAGAAGGCGCCTTCGCAGGTCACCAGGGCGCGCTGGTTCTCCGGGAGGCCTGCGAGGCTTGCTTTCATCTCGTCCTGCACACCCTGCAGTTCAGCCTTGTAGGCGTCACCGTTGGCTTGGAATACCGCGGCGTTGTCCGGGTCAAGCTTGCTGAACGCGGTCACCATGTTGTCCACATAGATCTGCACGTTCACGGGTGACATCCACGCATGCGGGTTCGGTTTGCCCTGGTAGGAGTCCTCGCTGATGGACATGACCTCCACACCGTCGCTGACCACGGCGTGCGGCACGTCCAGGCCCTCCACGAACTGCCCGAACCAGGCCTCGAGGTTCAGGCCGTTGTCCAGGATGAGGTCCGCCTTGGCTGCCTTGCGGATGTCGCCGGG
The DNA here is from genome assembly GCF_036675385.1 of Pseudarthrobacter sp. NCBI lineage: Bacteria > Bacillati > Actinomycetota > Actinomycetes > Micrococcales > Micrococcaceae > Pseudarthrobacter > Pseudarthrobacter sp. The sequence continues at coordinate 11,234 of NZ_JAKFFD010000069.1, forward strand.
GGTGGGTTCGTAGCCGTGGATTTCGGCGCCCGCCTTGGTGATGGACTCCACGGTGAGCTTGTCCCCCGCAACGTTCCGGGCGACGTCGGCGAGCACCGTGAAGGTGGTCAGGACCACGGGCTTGTCACTGTCACTGTTGCCCGACGCGTCACCCCCGCACGCGGTAACGGAGAGGGAAAGGAGGACGACGGCGGCGGCGCCGGCAGCGCGGAACGCCGCCGTTCCCCGGGCGAGGGTTCGGGCGGCGACTTTGGCGCGCCGAAACAAAAATTTAGGCATACCGAACATTCTACGCGACGCACATCCGGCCCCGCAATGTGACGCCGACCGTGGAGCTAGGCTGAAGACATGGCCACCACACACCGGAATCCACCCGCGCCGCAGCCCGAGCTGTACCGGTTTTCCGCCCTTGATTTCACCGCCGTTGGCCTCTATGTGGCCGCGGCCGGGCTCTTCGCCGTGGCAGGGGAACTGCTGGTCCCGTTCATAAGCCAGCTTGCCCCCAGCCCGGCCGCGGCATCGTACGCCGTGAACCTCATCTTCTATGGCTCGATCGGGATCCTGGCGCTGGCCGCCGCCCGCCGGGTGGTGGCCCGGGACCTGCGCGTGCTGGCCACCCGTCCGTGGTTCACGCTGCTGATGGTGCCCGCGGCGGTGGTGGCCATGATGATCCTCACGGCCGTGGTGGTGTCGGCCGGCGGCGGAGTGGAGACGTCGGCAAACCAAGCCGGGCTGCAGGCGCTGATGCAACAGGTCCCTGCCTGGCTGATGGTGCCGGTCCTGGTGGTGGTGGGCCCGTTTGTGGAGGAGTACATCTTCCGGCACCTGCTGATCGGCAAGCTCAGCCGCCGGCTCAACATCTGGCTGTGCTGTGCCCTCTCTGTGGTCCTCTTTGCCGGCATCCATATCGCAGGCCAGGAAGCCATCACGCTCAGTGCCTTGCTCCCCTATCTGGCCATGGGCGGCACGCTGGTGTTTGTCTACGTGTGGACCGGGAAGAACCTGATGTTCTCCTACTTTGTGCACGCGGCGAAGAACCTGCTGGCGGTCATCTTCATCTACGCCATCCCGCCCGAGTTATTCGAGCAGTTGCAGCAGGTCCAGCCCTGACAGCTGCCGTTCCCGAGGGCAACGAGTTCTGCATCAGCTGACCCGATTACTAGACTTGTCCGGTGAGCAACCAACTTCCCGCCAAGGTGTCCGACGTCTTTGACCCCACCCGCTGGCGCACCGTGTCCGGATTCGACGACTTCCAGGACATGACGTACCACCGGCAGGTAGAGCGGGTCTCGACAGCGTCGACCACCGGGACGGGCTCAACAACCGGAACGGAAACCAGGGACCTGCCCACCGTCCGCATCGCCTTCAACCGCCCGGAAGTCCGCAACGCCTTCCGCCCCGGCACCGTGGACGAGCTCTACCGCGCCCTGGACCACGCCCGCATGACCCCGGACGTCGCCACGGTCCTGCTCACCGGCAACGGCCCCTCCCCCAAGGACGGCGGCCACAGCTTCTGCTCCGGCGGGGACCAGCGCATCCGCGGCCGTGACGGGTACCGCTATGCCGACGGCGAGACCACGGAAACCATCGATCCCGCCCGCGCCGGACGGCTCCACATCCTCGAGGTCCAGCGGCTCATGCGGACCATGCCCAAGGTGGTCATCGCCGTGGTGAACGGCTGGGCTGCCGGCGGCGGGCACTCCCTGCACGTGGTCTCGGACCTCACCATCGCCTCCCGCCAGCACGGCAAGTTCAAGCAGACGGACGCCACCGTGGGAAGTTTCGACGCCGGGTACGGCTCGGCGCTGCTGGCCCGCCAGATCGGCCAAAAGTCCGCCCGGGAAATCTTCTTCCTGGCCCGCGAGTACTCCGCGGACGACATGGTCCGCATGGGCGCCGTGAACGAGGCCGTGGACCACGAGCGCCTCGAAGAGGTGGCCCTGGAATACGCCGCGGACATCGCCCGGCAGTCACCGCAGGCCATCCGGATGCTGAAATTCGCGTTCAACCTTGCCGACGACGGCCTGGCCGGCCAGCAGGTCTTCGCCGGCGAAGCCACCCGCCTGGCCTACATGACGGACGAGGCGGTGGAAGGAAAGGAAGCCTTCCTGGAGAAACGGGACCCGGACTGGTCCCGCTTCCCGCATTACTTCTAGGCACCACGTCTAGGCACAAACTTCCAAGCCGGCCGGCCTCCAGGCCCCGGCTGACTTCAAAGGCAGGACGGCACATGAATCTCGGAACCCAGACCACCGGTCCCACGGACATCGACCCGGTACTCAAAGCCCTGGCCGCCGCCCTCCACGGTGAGGGACCCGCCGTCGAACTTTCCGCAGGCCCCAACGGCGAACTGGTGGTGGGACACACCGAGACGCCCGGCTGCGATGACGCCGTGGCGGTGGTCCGCACGTCCGGCTCGACGGGCGCGCCGAAGGCCACCATCCTGACCGTCGAGGCGCTGGCAGCCTCCTCCATGGCCACCGCCCTGGCGCTCAAGGGCGAAGGCCAGTGGCTCCTGGCCCTGCCCGTGCAGTACGTGGCAGGCGTGCAGGTCCTGGTGCGGTCACTGTTCGCCGGCACCCGCCCGTGGGTGATGGACATGTCCGGCGGTTTCACCCCCGAGGCGTTCACGGCCGGCGCCCTGGAGCTGACCGACAAGTTCCGCTTCACGTCGCTGGTACCCACCCAGCTCCAGCGCCTCCTGGAGGCGCCGTCACCGGAGACCCTGGCCGTCCTGCGGCGGTTCAACGCCATCCTGCTGGGCGGCTCACCGGCGTCGGCTGAACTGCTGGACGCGGCCCGCCAGGCCGGCGTCAGGGTGGTCACCACCTACGGGTCCGCCGAAACCTGCGGCGGCTGCGTGTACGACGGCGTGCCGCTGGAAGGTGTCCAGGTCCGGGTGGCCGACGACGGCCGCATCCTGCTGGGCGGCGACACCGTGGCCGCCGGGTATGTGGATGCGCCCGAAGCGACGGACACGTTTTTCGAGGAGGACGGCGTCCGCTGGTACCGCACCAATGACCTCGGCACGCTGGACGCGGACGGCCGGCTCACCGTGCTGGGCCGCGCCGACGACGTCATCATCACCGGCGGCGTCAAGGTCTCCGCCGCGCATGTGCAGGAAGAGCTGGAAAAGTCCGACGGCGTCGTGGCGGCTTTTGTGGCCGGCGTCCCGTCCACAGAATGGGGCCAGGCCGTGGCCGCGTTTGTTGCGTTCGACGCCGCTGCCTCGGGAGCAGTCGCGGACTCAGGTGCGGCCGGCACCCCAGCAGGGGATCACGCCGTCGTGCTTAAGGAGGAATGGCACCGGCGGCTGGGCCTCCTGGCGCCGAAAACCGTGCTGGCTGCCCCGGAACTGCCGATGCTTCCGAACGGCAAGCCGGACCGCCTGGCGATGATCGAACGGCTCAACGCGCTGCACCAGGGAAAGTAGAGTAGAGCTGCACCGGCGGCCCGTTCGCGGCCGCCACCACCGTTTCGCCGTTCTCCCGACCCAACACGAGGTACTGACCGTGGCCACAGCCGCACAATGGATCCAAGGCGCCCGCCTCCGCACTTTGCCGGCCGCCATCGCCCCGGTACTGATCGGCACCGCCGCGGCCTACGAGCTGGATTCGTTCCGCCCCGTTAATGCCGTGCTGGCCGCCCTGGTGGCGCTGCTGCTGCAGATCGGCGTGAACTACGCCAACGATTATTCCGACGGCGTCCGCGGCACCGACGAGGACCGCGTGGGACCCCTGCGGCTGGTGGGTTCCGGCGCTGCCCAGCCGGAACACGTCAAATATGCAGCGTTCGGGGCCTTTGCCGTGGCCATGCTGTTCGGCCTGGCGCTGGTGTTGATCACCCAGAGCTGGTGGCTGATCCTGGTGGGAGTCGGCTGCGTTATGGCCGCCTGGGGCTACACCGGCGGCAAGAACCCGTACGGCTACATGGGCCTTGGCGACGTTTTTGTGTTCGTCTTCTTCGGCCTGGTGGCAACACTCGGCACCACTTACACCCAGGCCGGCCAGGTCAACCTGCCGGCCGTTATCGGCGCGATCGGCACCGGCCTCATTGCCTGCGCCCTGCTGATGGCCAACAACGTCCGCGACATCCCCACCGACATCCAGGCCGGCAAAAAGACGCTGGCCGTGCGCCTGGGCGACAAGCACGCCCGCGAAAGCTACGTGCTGATGCTCGCCGTGGCCATCCTGCTGGTGGTCATCCTGGCTCCCGGGCGGCCGTGGATGCTGATCGTGCTGCTGCTCATCCCGGCGTGCCTGATGCCCGCCTGGCTGATGATCAACGGCCGCAAGCGCAAAAGCCTCATTCCCGTGCTGCAGCAGACCGGCCTGATCAACCTCGGCTACAGCCTGCTGTTCTCACTGGGACTGGTGCTCAGCCACGGATTCTAGGCCTCGGGGGCCTTCGGGGCCGGCGTTCCGGTTTCGGGGGCCTTCGGGCCGCTGTTCCGGATGGTGACATCCGGGTTGGCGTCCAGGAGGCTGTCCTCGGCTTCGGCGTCGGCCACCTCGCTTTCACTGCGCAGCGGCTTGGCCTTGCCGGATAGCCGGCCGTGAATGGCGGCAGCGGCGGCGTCGCGCTGTTTCTGGAAGAAAAGGTAGCTGACCGCAAACGCGATCAGCGCTGCGCAGATGACTGACAGCACCGCCCCCAGCTCCAGGAACATAAAAAGCACAAAGAGCGGCGCAAACAGCGCCAGCCGGATCAGGGAGTATTTCAGAAAAGCCACGGTTCAAGTTTAGCCGCCCTGCCTGAACGCCCCCGGCCTGCGGACGATAGACTTAATGGCATGCTCTTCCGTGTGGTTCTCGCCGTCGCAGTTCTCGTCATCTTTGTGTACGGCCTGGTGGACGTGATCCGCACTGACGGCCGCCTCACCCGCGGGATCTCCAAGCCGGCCTGGATCGTGGTGATGATTGTCCTTCCGGTGCTCGGAGCCATCCTCTGGCTGCTGATCGGCCGTCCGCGTGACTCAGCCCCGGTCCGCCAACCACGCAGCCATCCCACCGCCCCGGATGATGATCCCGATTTCCTCCGCAACCTGGAAATGCGCCGCCGCAACCAGGCCGAGGCTGCCCGCCTGAAGAAGCTCAAGGATGACCTTGAGGCGAATGCCAAGGCCGACGGCGGTCCCGCTGGCACCGGACAGAACAACGCAGGTACGCGGGGCAAGGATGGGATCGGCCACGACGAAGCCGGCGGTGCCAGCACGGGAGACGCGGACACCCACGATACCGGCGACGTAAAGTAGGCAAAACGTGGCCCAGCACCCCGACGGAGAATCCCAACAGCCAGTTGCACCCGCCGGGGCTGCCACGCCCCCTCTGCCGCCGCCGCGGCCCGGGCTGTCCTACGCCGCGCCGGCGCCCATCGTTGTCATTCCGCCGGCACCGCGGAGCGTCCGCCTGGCGCGGACCTTCTGGCTGTTCAGCTTCGTGGCAGGCCTGGCCGTGCTTGTCGGTTCATTCCTGACCCGCGACTCACACCTGGAGCGGCTCCGCACTGTGGTGGACCAGATGTCCCCCGGCGGCGGACCTGACGCTGTGACCACGTCCGCGGCCATTGTTTTCTGGGGCAGCCTGGGCGCCCTGCTGCTGGTGATGCTGTTTGAAGCGGCGGCGCTGGCTATTTTCGCAGCGCGCCGCGGCTGGTCCCGCTGGCTGCTGATCCCGCTGCTGGCCGGGCAGGTGGTGGTCATGGTGGTGGCCGCAGCTTTCCTCGTACCCGACGGCGACGCCGGCAGTTACGTTGTGATGCTCTGGGGAGCCCAGCTACTCCTTGCGTTCTTCGGCCTGGTGGCGGTTTTTGTGCCGTCGGCGGGCGCGTGGCTCAAGGCAGCGCGGATCCAGTAGGCGCAGGTCAGGCCGGCGCGGACGCGGCAATAAGGGCCGACCTCAAGCGGACTGCGGGTCGAGCTGCAGGGCCGAGCATTCAGCCACGACGCCCTCACAGCTGCGCATCACCACGCGGCAGGCCTCAACGGCTGACCGCTCCGTCAGCGGGTTTTCCGATACCGTCCGCCACCGGTTTAGGAAGCGGCGGGCTTCGGCCAGGACTACGTCCGGTCCGGCATCCGGAGCCAGCCCCATCCTCAGGGCGGGCGCCGCACCCCAGCCGCCGACCAGCATTTCAGCCTCCGCCGCCAATTCATCACTGAGGGATACCCCCGTGGTACGGATCGTGGCGAGCAGGCGGAGCTCACGGAACTCATGGGCGTTGGCCTGAAGGCGTTCCAAGGCTGCGGCCAGGCGGCCGGCCCCCTCCCTGGGCGCGGTGCGCAGCAAGCTTTCCACTCCCACCAAGGCAGTACGGGCTTTGAGGGCATCCCCGCGGGCCTGGAACTGCCGGGCCACAAGGTGCAGCAACGGGTCCAACCCGCTGCGCCGGGCCAGTTCATGCGCCAGTGGCGTGGGTTCCGTGAATCCACTCCGAATCAGCACCACGCCCAGGCGTATCCCGAACAGCCCGAACCGCTCAAGGAGGGAGGCCCGGGCTTCGGCGCCCAGGCTTTGCGGGACACTGGCCCTGATGAACCTGTCCGCCGAGAGCAGCATCCGTTCCCGGGCCGACCGCTCCATGCCGGCCAGGACCTGCAAGGACTCGAAATCCGACTGGCGCATGCTGCGTGCGCTTTGCGCCAGCAGCCCGGCCACCGGGACCACCCCCAACGCCAGCTTCCGCAGGCTGTGGTCCCGGCGGTACCGGTCAGCGATGTCACCCGCGGAGAGCAGCGAATCAATGCGGCCCGCACCGATCTCGTCGGCGCGGGACAGCACGGCAAGGGCGTTCACGGTTCCCGACCTGCCCGCCTCGGTATCCCTGAAGGATTCGAGGAACCGCAGGTCCGAGGCGTGCATGTGGCGCATGAGGTAAATGATGGCATCAGCCTCGGAGGGCGCGTCCACGGGGACGAGGAAATCGGTGGACCGGGCAGAGACGTCTTCGGACAACGAGGCAATTCCCGGGGTGTCTATCAGGGTGAGCTCGCGCAGGGCCGGCGAGGGCCACTCCACCACCAGCCGTTCCATGTCCTCGGCGCGGGCGTTGCCCAGGACAAACACCAGGCGGCCGTCCACGCGCTTCAGCGGCAGGATATGCGGTTCACCGGCGATGGGGTAGGCCGTGATCCGCGGCGTGTGCCCGTAGCGGTACCAGGTCACAATCCTTGTGCATTCCCCGGTGTCGGTCGGGGCGATCTCCTCCCCGATGATGGCGTTCAGCAGCGTGGATTTTCCCGCCTTGACCATGCCTGCCACAGCGAGCCTGAGGGGCTCGGACAGCCGCCGGGCATAAGTCTCCAATGCCGCAGCCGCAGCGGGGTCGTCCGCATACACAAGCAGGGCGTCCTGGATCAGGTCCGCCACTCCTGCGCTGATGGACTCCTTCATCTGCCCGCCGCACCCACCGGCGCCGTGCCCACCGACTGGCTGCCCGTCGTCGGACTTCCCGACGCCGGGTTTCCCATCGCCGGGTTTCCCATCGCCGGACTTCCCGACGCCGTGCCGCGCCCGGCCGGAGACTTCTCCGCCGAAGACTGCGCGGCCTGCGGCCCCGGGGATTGGGCCACTTCGGCGGCCACCAGGCCGGCGGCATGGTGCAGGGCGTCCACCTTCTTGAGCTCGGCCTTGATCTCGCGGATGCGAATGTCCTTTTCCAGCGTGTAGGTGGTGGCTGCCTTCTGGGCCGCCGCCACCGAATCCGCCAGGGAGCGATGGTTTTCGTCCGCGATTTCCGTGAAGTGGTCCCGGGTGGAGCGCTGCACCAGCCGGAGCCGGTCCTTGAGCTGCTTGCCCACCTGGAACGTGACATCGTCCAGCTGCCGGCGGACCAGCGTCTTGGCTTCGGCCTGCCGGCGCTTCAGCCGTGCTTCCTTGTCCTCGCGGTACGCCTTGCGTCCCAGCAGCAGGCCCGCGCCCACTGACAAGGGATTGATCAGGGCCATGCCAAAAATCCCGGTCAGGAGCCCGAACATCAGCACGCCGCCGTAGGATCCGCGCATGCCGATCAGGACCTTCTGCAGGGGGTTGATGTGCCCGTCGTCGAGCCTTGGCATGGTGTCCACCGGGTCCAACGCGTCGTCGGTGTCCGAGATGTGAAGCACCGGCAGGGCCACTTCGTCCTCTGAAAAATGCTCCGCCACCTGCGCGGCCAGCCACTGCGCGCGTTCGCTGGTCCACACAAACGTGTCCGAGATCGCGGCGGCGGCACACTCCTCGAGCCACGCGGAAAACTGGGTCCAGGTGGGGCCGGGATCGCCCTGGTCAATAGCGGCCTCGGCTTCGCGCTGGATGCGCCGCAGACGGTCCCGGAGGTCGTACTCCATGTCCGCGATCAGGTCGCCGATGCCGTCGTTGAGCGTAATCTGCCACCGGGCGGAACGTTTGCGCAGCTCATCGGCCTGTGACTTCGCCTCCTCCAGCCCTGCAATCATCCGCGGCGTCCCGTGCGGATCCTCAAGCGCTCCCAGCTCGGACCGCAGGGACAGGCGCAGGTTCTCAGTCACGGAAAGCAGGTCCTGGCTGACGGAGCGCCGTTGCAGCCGTTCCGCCTTGCCCACAATTTCATTCCGGAGGTGGCCGATCAACACGGGGAAACCCGACTCGGCGTTGAGTTCGCTGTCCTGCAGGCGTGCAGCCTCCAGCCGGAGATCCGAGGAAACCGCGAACAGCGGGATGTCCGGCGCCACCTGCGCGAGCTGGGCACGGTCCATGGCCTCCACACGCCGCCAGTCCGGATACAGGTCCGTTTTGGACAGGATGCCCGCAACGCTCGGGGTGATCCGCATGGCCTGGCGCAGGAACCGCATTTCGGGCTCGGTGTATTCCTGCGAGGCATCTGAAACCAGCAGCATGGCGTCCGCTGTGGGCAAGGCTGTGAGGGTGGTCAATGTGTGCGAGGAGCCCAGTCCTCCCACACCCGGCGAATCGATGACCGTCAGCCCGCCGGCCAGGACCTTGCGGGGCAGGAAAACTTCGGCCGCTACCAGCTTCTTGACGTTTCCGGGGTTGCCCCGCTCGGAAACGTAGGCCGCCAGGTCCGCTATGTTGATGGGCTGCCGCTCGATTGCGGCGTCGTCGCCGGGCTCTGTGCCGGCTTTGGGCAGCAGGATGGCGGCGGACGCGGGTTCCCCGTTGCGGACCACGGTGGGCACGGAGGTGGCGATGTCGTCGTCGACAGGGCACACCGGGGCGTTCACCAGGGCGTTGATAAGTTTGCTTTTTCCTTGCTTGAATTCCCCCACCACGATCACGCGGATACTCGGATCCTTCAGCCGTCGCAGGGTCTGGTCCAGGCGTTTCCGCAGGTCCGCGCGGTCCCCTGTCCCCACCAGCTCGATGCCCTGCTCCACCAGCAACGCCAGCTGGCCAGCGTTCATCGGCACCGGCGCATGTCCAGGGCCTCCCGGTCGTTGCGATTCAGCCATAATCTGTCCTTTGCAGCAGGGGTGCGGGTGGGGCGGGGGATAATCCGCGAAGAGCCCGGCAGGAGGTCGATGGCCTCCTGCCGGGCGCTCCCGGTACCCGGAACTTGATGTTTATAGGCTGATCTCCGAATCTTCGACCGCGACGTCGGTGTCCACAGCCACGTCAGTGTTCGTCGAGTTGTCCTCGGTGGAGTTGTCCTGGAAAGAATCCTCAACCACAACCTCAACCGGGTTGAAGGAATCAACCACCTCCACCTCGGTGGTCTCCGCCTGCGAGTTGTCGTTGAAGGAGTCCTCAACCGCAACCTCGGTGTTGGTGGTGTTATCCGAGTTGTCCTGGAAGGAATCCTCAATCGCAACATCGGTGGTGGAGTTGTCTTCGGTGGAGTTGTCCTCGGTGGAGTTGTCTTCGATGGAGTTGTCCGAGTTGTCGTTGACTACGAGGGAGTTGTCCTCGGTGGAGTTATCGGAGTTGTCCTGGAAGGAATCCTCAATCTTCACCGAGTTGTCCTCCGAGTTATCCACGGAGTTATCCGAGTTGTCCGAGTTGTCGGAATTATCGGAGTTATCCGAGTTGTCCGAGTTGTCGGAATTATCGGAGTTGTCCGAGTTGTCGTTGAACGAATCAGCGACATCAATGTCAACGTCGGTGTTGAACGAATCTGCCACATCCAGATCGCGGTTGCCGATGTTGACGTCGCCGCCGGCGGTGATCGAGTTGTCCGTGGAATTGTCCGTGGTGTTGTCCGTGTTGTACGAATCGGTGGTGTTGTAGGAGTCCCGGACGTTGTTGTCGTCTCCGGCAGCCAGGGCCTTATCACCGGATGCGATGACAGCCTCGTTGTCGAACCACTGGTTCACGTCGCCGTCGGCCCAGATGTTCTGGTTGACCGACTGGTCCGTGATCGTGTCCCGGTCATCCACCGTTGAGGTGTAGGAGTAGTTGTTCACCACGTGGTGCAGCTGCTGGACGGCATGGGCGTGATCGTCATGGTGGTCGTGCCCCGGAGTGTGTCCAGAACCGCCGCCTCCAGGAGGCGGGGTGTGGCCGGCGCCGCCGATGCCTCCGGTCCATGAGGTGTTCCCGCCGGTGTTGTACTCCCGGTCGAAGGAAGAAGCGTTGACAGTGATGGGTGCGTAGTCCAGGACAACCGGCATAGCGGCGTCAACATCGGCGGAGCAGACTCCGCGCAGGCCGGCACCCTCGAGTGAACGCTCCGGATCGTGCAGGAACTCCTGGGCAGCGGCGGGGTTGTTGAACAGGCCCATGAGGAACTGAACGAGCTGGTTTGCGAGTGTAGGCATTGGATGGTCCTCAAATCATCTCGGAGTTGTGGATCGCCAGGCCTCGGTGCCGGGCTTAAATCAAACCTAAGGTCCTTCGTAGGGGCCGGACATCGGGTTGTGTCCCCGTACCCGGATGCCCCGCATTAGGGGTTTGCCTGTTTCGTGGCTAGGGGCAGCAGTGGCTCCGTCCTGGCCCGGATGATCTGCAGTTAGCGCCAGCCTCAGGCGGACCAACAGATCGGAGCGGTTTTCGGCCCCAAGCCTCCGCCGCATCCTGGCAATGTGATGTTCAGCGGTCCGGGGGGAAATGTAGATGGCTTCGCCGATTTCCCGGTACGTCTTCCCTTCCAGGACCAACCGCGCCACTTCCTTTTCGCGTTCGCTGAGCCCCGAGGCGTCAGGATGCGCGCCATGGTTGTTCTCGGCGGCGCCGCGGCGTACTTCCGGTGACGGCCCGGCGGGTGGCCCGGTGGTTCCACTCTGCGGGTGGAGGTCCCTGGCGCAGGCAAGGAGCCGCATCATGTCCCTGCGCTCGTCTGCCTGCGCGGCCGCATGTCCTGCCAGCCGGGCCCCTTCCCATGGCATGCCCACCACTTTCAGTCCCCGGGCTGCGTTCTCCACATCCGTCGCCTGGAACCGGCCGGCCAGGACGCTGACCCAGGCCTTGCCTGCCGCGGCGAACACAGTGGCCATGTGACTGTATTCCGAGGCCCGCACCAGCGCTGCTGCGTGCGGGGCAAGGTCGGCCGGGCTCTTGTTCAGCAGGGCAGCCTGGACCGCCGCCCAGTGAAGCGGGACGGCCCACAGGGGCGGCTCCCCCAGCTTGGTCAGCAGGACCCACGCTTCATCCAGATAATGCGCGACGCGCCGGGTCTCCCGCAACCGGGCGGCAGCAATCATCAGTTCGCCCCACGGCAGCAGGCTGTAAAGGTCGACGGCTGTGTGCAGCATCGCTTCGCGGGCGCGCTCCCAGGCCATCACCAGGTCATGGACGTCGCCGCTGCGCCGCGCAAGGCCCACTTCCAGGGCGGCGCACATGAACTCGTCCCTGGGCACCAGCGGCCAGTGGTTGGCTTTGGAGGCTTCGTTGATGGCCAGCCGTGCTTCGCCCGGATCGTCCTGCTGCATGGCCGACCATGCCTGCAAGAGGTGGAGCCGTGGCTTGGCGGCGTCACCGCCCTGCCTCGCTGCGACGGCGGAGCGGATGATGGTGTCCGCTACGTGGGATTCACCGCTGTGGAGGGCCACTAACGCGGCCAACGCTCCAGGGGTGTCCGGAAGGGGCAGCGCTGAACCGGACGCGTTGAGCATGTCTGAAGCATGGATCAGCAGGGGAAGGCCCTTGTGTGGATCCCGCTCCATCGACTCCATCACGCCCTTGCCCGTTTGCGAAAGCGCCACCGCCAGTAATGTGGGCGACACCGGTGCCGACCCGGCGGGAAAGGCCTCTTCCGCACCTGCCCGGTCGCCGCTGCCGATCATGGCCACCGCGGCAAGCGGGGCGGATCGGCCCATGTTCGCCGGACCAAGCCAGGCATAGAGGTCGGCACTGCGGACCAGCAGCCCGCGCTGTGCCCAGACGGAAGCAGCAACATCCACGCCAAGTCTGACATCCGGCGGATCAGAGCTCACCAGGAGCCCGTCAATAATCCGGCCGGCGGCGTCAAGGTCACCCGTAGCGGCTGCGGCCTGGGCGCGGCGGGCAGCGATGCGCAGTTCGTTCGCCCCTGCCAGCAGCGCTTCGCTGTACAGCTGCACGGCCAGACCGGGGTTGAGCTGCAGCGCTTTGTCCGCTGCGGCTTCGAGTTCGGCGGCGACCCTCGGGTCCGCCAGTCCGCCCCTCGCCAGCTCGCGGGCAAGGTCGCCGAAGGGCTGGCCCTCGGCCGAAACAAAACCGACGAGTTCCCGCTGCAATGCATGCACACGGGCTGTGGGCGTGCCGTTCAGGAGCGCGTGTTGCGCGGGGCCAACGACTGTCCCGTCAGTAAGCAGCAGGCCGGAGGCCTCGGCGCGGTTTACCACGGCGTCCAGGCCCGGACCGTCAGGGCCTTCCAGCTTGTGCGCCAGCTCACCGGGCAGCGGACCGGGCAAGGTGAACCCCACGGACAGCGCCAGCAGGAGTTCACGGACTGCCGCATTCTCGCCCCGCAACTGCTGTGCCATATCAGCGGCTCCGGCGGGAGCCGACGTCCCTGCCTCGTGCAGTTCCCGTTCGGGCTGCGTATGATTGGCGGCCATGCCTCAGACCGCCGGCTCGGTAGTTGGGACAGGATCCGTGGTGGGGGACGGTTCCGCGAACGGGTCGGGCTCCGGCGCAGGGTCCGTCGTCGGATCGGGCTCCGGCGCAGGTGCCGACGACGGCTCTGGAGCCGGGCCCATGGTCGGATCCGGCGCAGGGTCAGTAGTCGGATCCGGCGCAGGGTCAGTAGTCGGATCCGGAGCCGGGTCAGTGGTCGGATTGGTGGTCGGATCCGGCGCAGGGTCAGTGGTCGGATCCGGAGCCGGGTCAGTGGTCGGATTGGTGGTCGGATCCGGCGCAGGGTCAGTGGTAGGACCCGGGGCCGGGTCAGTGGTCGGATCCGGTACAGGATCGACGGGCAATGGGACCACGTCCGGCGGCGGATCCGTCGTCGGGCTGGTCACTGTACCCGGGGTGGAGCCTCCGGAACCCTGTGCAGGCTCACCAGAAGTGCCCGTCCCGGCAGCGGCCCCGCCGGCTGCTGGTTGGCCTGCTTCGGTAAGTGGCCTGCCGGTGGACGAGGCAGCAATGTCCAGTCCCGTGGAACTGGCCGGCGCGCCGCTGTCCTGCAGCTGGGCGCTGGCTTCAATCCCCTGCACGGGAAGCTGCGCCGCGCCTGCTCCTGCTACTGCCGCGCCTGCTCCTGCCGCGGGGCCACC
>NZ_JAKFFD010000073.1:0-90612 GCF_036675385.1 Pseudarthrobacter sp.
CTGGCCGGAACTCAAATCTGCACTTCATGCCGCCGGCTTCCGTGGAGAGCTCCTTGCCGGTGTCCGTTCGCACTTCACGGAACTCAACCGCAACAGCGGCCGCACGCCGTCGGACTCCGACGCCCTGACCTTCAGCATCACGCCGCAGATGCACAGCACCGAGACCGCGCACATCATCGATTCCGTTCCCATGCAACGGCTTGTGGCGCAGAACGCACTCCGTCTGGGCTGCGGAAGGCCCGTGCATGTGGGGCCGGTGACCCTGCTGCCGCGCTTCAATGCCGTATCCACGTCCGGCGCAGCCCCCGAGGCCGAAGCGGATGAACTCCAGGCGGAACCCTTTGCCGCGGCGTGGACCCTGGCGAGCATCGGTGCGCTCACGGTGGACGGAGTGGAATCCGTCGCCTACTTCGAGGCCTCCGGCCCGAGGGGGATTTCCGACTCCGGCGGCCGGCTCAATCCAGCCGGCGAACTCCTGAAAGAGCTCGCCGCCCTCCGGGGCAGCGACGTGCTGTCGGTCCACAACGAGGGGCAATCTTCATTGACGCTCTATCCCGTGGTGACATCCCGCGGGCTCGCCCTCTTTGCCGGGAATCTCTCCGCATCCGCCCTAGACGTGGGGGTCCGGCTTCCGGACGGCACAGCCGCCGTGGACGGCGAATGCAGGGTTTTTGGGCAGGACCGGGGTTCGGCCATGGCCTTCACTGCCGACGACGACGACGGCGGCACGGCCGCTGGGCGGCTCACTCTGGGCCCCTGGTCGGCCGGCGTCGTCCGTTTTCCAGCCGTCCGCTTTCCAGCCGTCCGTTGAACCACTGAACCACTGAACCGCGGACAATACTTTTGCGCCGCCCCGGGGGCGGTGTCACACCAACGAAAGGAGACCCCATGGGTCTGCGTCTTGAAGGAAAAACAGCCCTGGTCACTGGAGCCGGATCGGGCATCGGCCTGGCCGTGGCCCAGCGTTTCGTGGCCGAAGGGGCCACCGTCTACTTCGCCGACATCAACATGGCGGCCGCCGAACGGGCCGCCGAGGCCACAGCCTCCCCGCGGGCCCGGGCCTTGCGCATGGACATCTCGGACGAGGACAGCGTGACTGCCGCCTACGCCGCCGTGGCCGGAGGCGGGCAGCTGGATGTGGTGGTGGCGAACGCCGGAGTGCAGCTCTTCGGCCAGGATGCCAAGGTGGGTGAACTGGACCTTGCGGTCTGGGAAAGGACCGTCAGCATCAACCAGCGCGGCGCCTTCCTGACCCTCAAGCACGCCGTCCGGGCCATGGAAGGCCGCGGTGGCTCCATCATCTGCACCGGCAGCCCTACCGCCGTGGTGGGCTGCGGCCAGACCTTCACGGCATACACAAGCTCCAAGGCCGGGGTCCATGGCTTGGCCCGCGTGGTCGCGGCGGACTACGCGCAGGCCGGGATCCGCGTCAACACCGTGGTTCCGGGCTACACCGAGACGCCGCTGGTGCAGGCCATCGCGGACGACCCCGTCAGCCGCGCAGGCCTGGTAGATTCCACCATGCTGGGACGGCCCGGCACGGCCGCGGACGTGGAGGGGATCATGGTGTTCCTCGCCAGCGACGACTCCTCCTACGCAACCGGGGGAGTCTTCACAGTGGACGGCGGCCTGACAGCGCTGTAAGGGGGTGGCGCTGTGATGCTTCGGCTTAGAACTTTTCCGTGGTGATGGCTTCGAGGAACGCTGCCACTTCGGCCGGCATATCCACGGACCCGTTGTCCAGCAGCCATTGCACTTGCAGGCCATCCATCAGGGCCGCGAGCTGGCGGGCAGCGGCGGCGGGAACGATGCCCGGCCGGAGTTGGCTGAGCCGTTGCATCTCAGCGAAGGCCTCGGTCATGGTGCCGCGCACCCACGCGTAGCGCCGTTGGAAATAGCCGTGGGCCGGGTGGTCAGGGTCTGTGGCCTCAGCGGACAGGACGCAGTAGAGGGCGACGAGGCCGGGGATGGTGGTGTTGTAGTGCGTGAGCTCCACCAGGCCACGCAACATGTCGATCCCCTTGGCGGTCAGGGACCGTGTGCGGACCACCGAGTCCTCGTCCCGCAGGGTCAGGACTGCCTCCAGCAGGGCCTCCTTGCTCGGGAAGTGATGCAGCAGGCCGGCCTGGCTCAGGCCCACTTTGTCCGCCACGTCCCTCAGCGACCCCGCACGGTAGCCCGACGTCGAAAACACCTCAAAGGCGGCGGTCAGGATCTCCTGCCGGCGGGCCTCGGTCTTAGCGTAGCTGCCCCGCGGACGGCCCCGCCGTGGCGCTTCAGCCACTGCGCCGGCTGGTGTGTCAGTCATCACGTAACCCTAACAAGCTCGTTCCTGTGCGCTTGAAACCAATTGGTCAACCGCTGTGGGTGGCGTCACATTTCGTGACGATTCAAAATTGGGAAATAAAAACCTAGTACCCACTAGGTTTTCATGTTACGGTCTTTCCCAATGGCAGTCCATGGTGGACCGCCACTGACCGTGAAAGGGACCAATGATGTTCCGATCCAAGCGAATGGCCGCCGTTGTTGCCGCCGTAGCCCTGAGCCTCGCCGGCTGCTCCGCCGGTGGAGATGCCTCCGCAGAACAGTCCTCACAAACCCTCACCCTCGGCGCCATCCAGTCGCCCAAGACGTTCGATGCCAGCCAGTCCGAGTTCGCCAATCTCTCGCCGTTCTACCAGGCCGTGTACGACACCCTGCTCCGCATGGAACCGGACGGCACGCTGGTGCCCATGCTGGCGACGGAGTGGAAGTACAACGACGACAAGACTGTCCTGACCCTCAAGCTGCGCGACGACGTGAAGTTCACCGACGGGACCGCTTTCAACGCCGACGCCGCCAAACAGAACCTCGAGCGCTTCAAGGCCGGGACCTCCCCGGATGCCCAGTTCCTTGCGGCTCTGAAGTCGGCCACGGCCGTCGACGCCACTACTTTGGAACTGACCCTCTCCGCCCCGGACCCGGCGTTCCTGAACTACCTGTCCAAGGACGCGTCGTTTATGCAGAGCCCGGCCTCCTTCGCCAACGCGGACATCGCCACCAACCCCGTTGGTTCCGGACCGTACATCCTGGACACCGCGGCCACCGTCACCGGCACCTCCTACACGTACAAGAGCAACCCGGACTACTGGGCCAAGGACCTGGTCCACTACGACCAGCTGGTCCTGAACGTCTACCTCGACCAGACGTCCCTGCTGAACGCCATCAAGTCCGGCACCCTGAACGGCGCCAACACCATTGACAACAACACGCTCACGGAGATCGAGGCTGCAGGCTACAAGGTCAACCCGCTCCAGCTGAACTGGTCCGGCCTCCTGATCTTCGACCGCGCCGGAACCACCAACCCTGCACTCAAGGACGTCCGCGTCCGCCAGGCACTAAACTACGCGTTCGACACGAAAGCGCTGCTGGAGTCCATCGGCCAGGGCCACGGCGAGCAGACCGCCCAGGTGTTCCCGCCGTCGTCGGACGCTTATGACAAGTCGCTGGATTCCCGCTACGCCTACGACCCCGCCAAGGCCAAGGCACTGCTGGCCGAGGCCGGCTACGCCAGCGGCCTGACCCTGACGCTGCCGTCCTCGGCCCTCCTGGGCAACACCATTCCGGCGCTGATCACCCAGCAGCTCAAGGATGTTGGCATCACTGCGGAGTTCACCGATACCGGCAACAACTTCATCGCTGACCTCCTGGCACCGAAGTACGGCGTGAGCTACATGATCCTGGAGCAGCAGTCCGACTGGCAGCTGATCAATATGAAGCTCACCGCCAACGCCCCCTGGAACCCGTACAACTACGAGGATCCCAAGGTAGATGAGCTGGTCAACAAGATCCACGTTGGATCTGCGGACGAGCAGAAGGCCGCGGCCAAGGAACTGAACAAGTACATCGTGGAGCAGGCCTGGTTCGCCCCGTGGTTCCGCCCACAGTCCAGTTTCGTGACCGACGCCAAGACCAACGTCGAGGTCCAGACGGGCAACGCCTACCCGTTCCTCTGGTCCTTCACCCCCGCCTCCTAGCGGACAGCTTCCGGACCGGGCCGCACAACAGCGGTCCGGTCCGGCAGCCCAGGAACCTTCCCTAAGGATTTTCGAATGTACCGATTCGTGCTGCGGCGCCTGTTTTCCGGTGTCCTCCTGCTGTTCGTCATCACCACGGTCGCCTACCTGCTGCTGTATGCCGGCGGCGGCGACATCGCCCGCCGCATCGTGGGACCCACCGCCAGCGATGCCCAGGTTGCGCTGAAAGCCAGCCAGCTGGGCCTGGACCGCCCGCTCCTGGTCCAGTACTGGGACTGGCTCACCAGCGCCCTGACCGGCGATCTTGGCCGGTCCTGGTTCAACGGCCAGCTGGTGACCGCCGGCGTCACCGGCCGTGTCTCCGTGACCCTCTCCCTGGTCCTCGGCGCCACCATCATCGCGGCGGTTATCTCCGTGGTTCTCGGCGTCCTGGCCGCTGTCCGCCGCGGCACGGTGGATCGGGTGGCGCAGCTCGTCGGCGTCCTGGGCCACGCCATCCCGGGCTTCCTCATCGCCCTGGGGCTTGTGTCCCTCTTCGCCCTGAACCTCAAGTGGTTCAAGGCCACCGGCTACGTCCCCATTACGACGTCGTTCGGCGGCTGGGCAGCCACCGTCACCCTTCCGATCATCGCCCTTTCCATCGGCTGCATCGCGGCGATCGTCCAACAGGTCCGCGGTTCCCTCATTGACGCGCTCCGCCAGGACTACGTCCGGACGCTCCGCGCCCGCGGCCTGTCCTTCAACCGCGTTGTCTACAAGCACGTGCTGCGCAACGCCGGCGGTCCTGCCCTCGCTGTGCTGGCCGTGCAGTTCATCGGCCTGCTCGGCGGTGCCGTCATTGTGGAACAGATCTTCGCGCTGCCCGGTCTCGGGCAGATCACCGTCACCGCCACCGGCCAGGGCGACATCCCGGTCGTGATGGGAGTCGTCGTCGCGACTGCCGCCATCGTGGTGACCGTCAACCTCATCATCGACCTCGCGCAGGGCTGGCTCAATCCGAAAGTTCGGCTGTCATGATCGAAACTCCCATCGCACTGCCCGTCACGGCAGCCAAGGTTTCCCTGTTCCGCAAGCTCCTGACCAACCCCACCGGCGCGGCATCGCTGCTGGTCCTGCTGATCGTGGCACTTGCCTCCATCCTGGCGCCACTGCTCGCCACCCATGACCCCAGCACCGCCAGCCTGCAGGATGTGCTCGCCAAATCCGGATCCGAGCACCTGCTGGGTGCCGACAGTGCCGGCCGCGACGTCCTGAGCCGGCTGCTCTTCGCCGGCCAGTTCAGCCTCGCCGGGGCACTCGTTGCCCTCGTGGTAGCGCTGGTGCTGGGCGTTACCGGCGGCCTGATCGCCGGCTACTACGGGGGCTGGTTCGACTCCGCAGCTTCCTGGCTCACCGGCCTGCTGATGGCCCTTCCCGGCATGGTGGTGCTGCTGGCCGCCCGTGCAGTCCTTGGCCCGTCCATGTGGCTGTCCATGATGATCTTCGGCATCATGCTCTCGCCCGCCTACTTCCGGCTGGTCTACGCCTCGGTGACCGCCGTCCGCAACGAACTGTATGTGGACGCGGCCCGAGTCTCCGGACTCAGCGATTTCCGGATCATCGGCCGCCATATCCTCACAGTGGTCCGGGCGCCCGTCATCATCCAGTCCGCCATGATCCTGGGCATTGCCATTGCCATCCAGGCAGGCCTCGAATTCCTGGGCCTGGGCGACCTCAACATCCCCACCTGGGGCAGCATGCTCAATGACGGCTTCATCAACATTTTCAAGTCGCCAACGCTGGTCCTGTGGCCCGCTCTGATCATCGGGCTCGTCTGCATCGCCCTGACACTCCTGGCCAACGCCATGCGCGATGAACTGGAACGCAGCCGCGGGCCCGTCAAGCGGCGCAAGGCCGCCACCACCAATGCCGCCACCGCGGTTGCCGAGGCAGCAGCGAAACGCGGCGAGGCCGCCGTCGTACATCCCGAAGAGCCGACCGGCGCAGCCACCAAAACAGTCGGCGAGCTGCTTCTGGAAGTCACTGACCTAGGCGTTGGCTACGACCAGGCCGACGGTTCCACCACCCACGTGGTGAACCACGTTGGCCTGGCCGTCCGCCGCGGCGAAGTCCACGGCCTGGTGGGCGAATCAGGTTCCGGCAAGACCCAGACAGCCTTCTCCATCCTCCGGCTCCTGCCGCAGGGCGGACGCATCACGGGCGGCTCCATCTTCTTCGAGGGCAAGGACCTGGCGCACCTTTCCGAGAAGGAGATGACCAAGGTCCGCGGAAAACGCATCGCGTACATCCCGCAGGAACCCATGTCCAACCTGGACGGCGCGTTCACCATCGGCAGCCAGCTGATGGAGCCCATGCGCGTCTGCCTGGGAATCTCCAAAGCGGAGGCCCGCAAACGCGCGCTCGCGCTGCTGGCCAAGGTGGGCATCCCCAACCCGGAACGCACGTTCAATTCCTACCCGCACCAGGTCTCGGGCGGCATGGCCCAGCGAGTCCTGATCGCCGGCGCCGTGTCCTGCGAACCGGACCTGCTGATCGCCGACGAGCCGACCACCGCCCTTGACGTGACCGTGCAGGCCGAAGTCCTGAACCTGCTCCGCGAGCTGCAGGCGGAGCTGAACATGGGCGTCATCCTGGTGACGCACAACTTCGGCGTAGTGGCCGATCTCTGCGACCGGGTCTCGGTGATGCAGTCCGGCCGTGTGGTGGAAACCGGCCCCGTCCGCGCCATCTTCAACGACGCCCAACACCCGTACACCCGGCAGCTGCTGGAAGCCATCCTCGAGGACACCGCTCCCCGCGGACCGCTCGGCGCCGGAGATCCCGCCGGCGGCCAGGCCGCCGGCGAAACTCCAGCCGCCCGGCCCAAGACATTGAATGGAGTGACGCCATGACCGAGTCACTGCTCGACATCAAGGACGTCGTGGTCGAATATCCCCTCAAGGGTTTCCGCCGCGCACCGTTCAAAGCGCTCAGGGGCGTCTCCCTGGACATCCGCCCGGGCGAGACCGTGGGCCTGGTGGGTGAGTCGGGTTCCGGCAAGACCACCCTGGGCCGCGCCGTGCTGGGCCTGGCGCCCGTCACCGGCGGCAGCATCAAGTACCGCGGCCAGGAGATCTCCAAAGCCAGCCGCGCCCAGCGCAAGGAACTCAGCCATGAGATTCAGGTGGTGTTCCAGGACCCCTATACGTCCCTGAACCCGTCCATGACCATCGAACAGATCCTCACCGAACCGCTCACCGTCCGGAAGGTGGACCGGCAGGCCGCCAACAAGCGCGTGGCCGAGCTGCTGGACCAGGTCCGGCTGCCGCACGGGGCGGCGCACCGGCTGCCGCGTGAGTTCTCGGGCGGCCAGCGCCAGCGCGTGGCCATCGCCCGCGCACTGGCCCTTGACCCGAAGCTGATCGTCTGCGACGAACCCGTCTCGGCCCTGGACCTGTCCACGCAGGCCCGCGTGATGGAGCTCTTCATCGAGATCCAGGAACGCACCGGCGTGGCCTACCTTTTCGTCTCCCACGATCTCGCCGTGGTGCGGCACCTCAGCCACCGCGTGGCCGTGATGTACCACGGAGAAATTGTCGAATGGGGCGACGGCGAGCAGGTCACCGGTGCACCCGAGCACCCCTACACGCAGCGGCTCTTTATGGCCGCCCCGATCCCGGATCCCGACCGGCAGGCAAAGCACCGCGAAGACAGGCTCCGGCTCCTGGAACTCCAGCAGGAGCAGGATCTCCAAGCCGGCGCCGCCTGACCACGTTCCCACCACAGTCCACACCATATGAAAGGCGCGCCCATGACGGAGCCAGCAGCCTCCCCACGCCCTCAGCTATCCTCCGGTGCAACCTTCCCCGCCGGCTTTGCCTGGGGCGTGGCCACCGCCGCGTACCAGATCGAAGGTGCGGTCAACGAAGGTGGCCGCGGCCCCAGCATCTGGGACACGTTCTCGCACCAGGCGGGCACCACCATCAACGGTGACAACGGCGATATTGCCTGCGATCACTACCACCGCTGGGAAACGGACCTGGACCTCATGGCCCAGCTCGGGATTCCGTCCTACCGCCTGTCGCTGTCCTGGTCCCGCCTGCAGCCCGCCGGCACAGGCCCGCTGAACGCCGAGGGAGTC
Source organism: Pseudarthrobacter sp. (assembly GCF_036675385.1). NCBI lineage: Bacteria > Bacillati > Actinomycetota > Actinomycetes > Micrococcales > Micrococcaceae > Pseudarthrobacter > Pseudarthrobacter sp. Next base: position 8,137 of record NZ_JAKFFD010000073.1, read on the forward strand.
CGCTTCTACCGGGACCTGCTGGCAGGCTGCATTGCCCGCGGCATCACCCCCTATGTCACGCTCTACCACTGGGACCTGCCGCAGGCACTGCAGGACGACGGCGGCTGGCCGGCCCGGCAGACGGCGTACCGCTTCGGCGACTACGCCGGACTGGTGGCCGACGCCCTGGGCGACCTCGCCGAACACTGGATCACCATCAACGAACCGATGTGCGCGGCGTTCCTGGGCCACTCGTGGGGCATGCAGGCCCCCGGCTTCAAGGACGACAGCCTGGCCGTGCCCGCCGCGCACCACCTCCTCCTGGCCCACGGCCTGGCCCTGGCCGAATTCCGCACCCGCCGGCCCGGCACCAAGCTGGGCATCACCAACATCATCGGCAACCTGAACCCGGCCACCGACTCCCAGGCGGACCGCGACGCCACCGACTACTGGGATGCCGTAAGCAACCGGATCTTCCTGGACCCGGTCTACCGGGGCCGCTACGCCGATTCCACCATCGCCGCGTACGGCAAGTACGGCCTGACCGCCACGGGTGAAGGGGCCGGAGCCGGGGACCTGGTCCAGCCAGGCGATCTGGATATCATCTCCGCGCCGGGCGACTTCGCGGGCGTCAACCACTACACCAACATGCTGGTCTCCGCGGGTCCCGGCGCGGACGGCACGCCCAACTGGACGCACGTCCAGCCGGCGCCGTCCTCCTTCGGCTGGTCCAACACACCCGGAGCCCTCAAGGCAGTCCTCGCCCGGGTGGCCGCCGAATACACCAAGCTGCCGCTGTACGTCACCGAGAACGGCGTGACGTTCCACGACTATGTGGACCCGAACGGAGAAGTCCGGGACCCCCGGCGCATCGACTATCTGCGCGGTTACATCTCCGCGGTGGGCGAGGCGATCACCGCGGGCGTGGACGTCCGCGGCTACTTCGCCTGGTCCTTTATGGACAACTTCGAATGGGCCGAGGGCTACGACAAGCGCTTCGGGCTGGTCTACGTGGACTACGGCACGCAAACCCGCATCCCCAAGCAGAGCGCCTACTGGTACCGGGACACCATCGCCGCCCACAGCGCCGGGACGGGCAGCGCCGGGACCGACAGCGCCGCTACCGCAACACCCGTCACTGCCGGTGCCACAGCATGAGCATCGATACCTCCGCCACCGGAACAGCTAGGAAAGCCGTCATGGAAACCCTCACCTCAGACCACCGCGCCACGGACGTTCGCCTGGAGTCCCTGCTCGCCGAACTCACCCTCGAAGAGAAGGTCCGGCTCCTGACCGGCCGCGACTTCTGGACCACCTGGCCGCTGGAAAAGATCGGCCTGCGCCGCATGCTGTTCTCCGACGGCCCCACCGGGGTCCGGGGCGAGGTGTGGGATGAGCGCGAGCCGTCCATGAACTTCCCGTCCGCCGCTGCCATCAGCTCCAGCTGGGATCCGGCCATCGCAGACCGGCTGGGCGCCGCGTCCGCCGTCGAGGCCCGCCGCAAAGGCGTTGACGTTGTCCTGGGCCCCACCATTAACCTGCACCGCTCACCCTTGGGTGGCCGCCACTTCGAGGCGTTCAGCGAGGACCCCGTCCTGACGGCCGAACTCGCCGCCGCATACGTGTCCGGCGTGCAGCGCAACGGCGTCGGCGCCACACCGAAGCACTACATCGCCAACGATTCCGAAACCGACCGGTTCACGGTGGATGTGAACGTGGACGAGCGGCCGCTGCGCGAGCTGTACCTGCTCGCGTTTGAGAAGGCCATCGTCGAATCCAAGGCCTGGCTGGTGATGAGTGCCTATAACTCGATCAACGGCGCCACCGCCACCGAGAACGACCTGCTGGAAACCCCGCTGAATACCGAGTGGGGTTTCGACGGCGTGGTCATCAGCGACTGGACAGCCGTCCGCAGCATCAACAGCGCCAACGCATCCCAGGATCTCGCCATGCCGGGCCCCGCCGGGCCCTGGGGCGCGGCGCTGGTGGTGGCCGTCAAGTCCGGCCAGGTCGCCGAGGCGGCGATCGACCGCAAGGTGCTGAGGATCCTCCAGCTCGCCGCCCGGGTAGGTGCCCTGGAGGGCTTCGAGGCGGTCCAGGCTGAGCCTGCTGACCGGGAAGACCCCATCGCTTTCGCCCGCGAAGCGTCCGCCGCGGGCACCGTAATGGTGAAGAACGACGGCGTGCTGCCGCTGGATCCTGCCTCCCTCAAAACCGTCGCGGTGGGGAAGTCCGGCGTCAAGTCAGTCGCGGTGATCGGGCACAACGCCCGGTACGCCCGCACCCAGGGCGGCGGCTCCGCCACCGTGGTCCCGGAGAAGATCGTCACCCCGCTGGACGGGATCCGTGCCGCGTTCGGAACGGACAACGTCAGCTACAGCGTGGGCGCCGTAGTGCAGGAGGGCATCGCCGAACTCCCGCTGGAACAGATCACCAACCCGGTGACCGGCGCGCCCGGCGTGCGGGTGCGTTTCCTCGATGCCAACGGCGGAGAACTGTTTGCCGAGGACCGCCGCTCCACCGCGCTGGTCTGGTTCGGTGGGGACGCTCCCATCGAAGCGTCCTCCATGGTCCAGTTCCACACGCTTTACACGCCGGACGAAACAGGTCCGGTCAAGCTGGGCTTCTCCACCGTGGGCCATGGCCGGATCTTCGTGGACGGTGTCCTCGCCCACGAGGCAACCATCGAGGCCACCGGGACCGACCTGGGTGCGGCGTTCCTGGCCCCACCGTCGGCGTCCGTGGAAATCACGGCAACGGCCGGGGTACAGCTGCAGGTCCGGATTGAACTGGACACGGGGGACCGTGCCGGGGCCCTGTCCAACGCGCTGGCCATCACCATCGGCGTGGAAGCGGACTGCAGCAACCCCGACGCCCTGATCCGCGAGGCCGTGGAGGCTGCCCGCGCGGCCGCGATCGCCGTCGTTGTGGTGGGCACCAACTCCCGCGTCGAATCCGAAGGCTATGACCGGACCTCGCTGGAGCTTCCCGGCCTGCAGGACCGGCTCGTACACGCCGTTGCCGCCGCCAACCCGCGCACCGTGGTGATCGTGAACTCCGGCTCGCCGGTCCTCCTGCCGTGGCGGGACGAGGTGGCGGCAACCCTGATCGGTTACTTCGGCGGCCAGGAATTCGGTAACGCCCTCGCGGACATCCTCACCGGCGCCAGCGAACCCGGCGGCCGGCTGCCCACCACCTGGCCCGCCACCCAGGAAGACGTTCCCGTCATCAACGTCACGCCCGCAGCTGACGGGACGCTGACCTATGACGAAGGCATCCACATCGGCTACCGCGCCTGGCTCAAAACCGGCACCACCCCGGCGTACGAATTCGGCCACGGGCTCGGCTACACGGACTGGACCGTGGATTTGGTGGATGTCCCCGCCCAAGCCGCACCGGGCGCCGTCGTGCCCGTAACCGTCACCCTGACGAACACCGGCAGCCGGCCCGGCAAGAACGTGGTGCAGGTGTACGCCGAAAAGCCAGGCTCCGCCGTCGACCGTCCGGTCCGCTGGCTCATCGGCTCCACCCCTGTATGGGCCGGACCGGGCGAAACCGTCACCGCCCTGCTGGACGTCCCCACCCGACTCCTGGCCTACTGGGACAAAGACTGGACCTACGAACCCGGCGACTACACCCTCCGCATCGGCACCTCCGTGACCGACCTGCCGCTCGAAACTACCCTAACCCTGACCGATATCTCCCAGGAGGGAGCAGCATGAACTTGCCCAACCCGCTGATCCCCGGCTTCAACCCGGACCCCAGCATCGTCAAGGTGGGAGGGGACTACTACCTGGCCACCTCCACGTTCGAATACCTGCCCGGCATCCCCGTCTACCACAGCACCGACCTGGTCGACTGGACCCGGATCGGCCACGTGGTGGACCGCGAAGGCCAGCTGGATTCCCGCGAGGTGCCCACCCTGGGCGGTGCCTGGGCACCCACCATCCGCTTCCACAACGGCCTGTTCTACGTGGCCGTCACCGACGCCATAGCTCGCGGCACGCTGGTGTTCACCGCCACGGACCCCGCGGGACCGTGGAGTGACGGACTGGTCATCGAAGGCGCCATCGGCATCGACCAGGACCTCGCCTGGGACGAGGACGGCACCGCCTACATGACCTACTCCGGGTTGGACACCGTCACCGGAAACATCCACGAGCACGGCGGCATCCTCCAAGTCCGCGTGGACCTCGAGGCGGGCAAGGCCCTGGAGGAGCCCCGCAGCGTCTGGTCCGGCACCGGCCTGATGTTTCCCGAAGCGCCGCACCTCTACCGTCGCGGCGACTACTGGTACCTCATGATCGCCGAAGGCGGCACGGAGCGTGGGCACAGCGTCAGCATCGCCCGCGGAACCTCACCGGCCGGGCCCTTCGAGGGCAACCCGGCCAACCCCATCCTGAGCGCCCGCAGCACCGACCGCCCCATCCAGAACACCGGCCACGGCGACCTCGTGGAGACGCCCGACGGCGGCTGGGCCATGGTGCTCCTGGGCATGCGCCCCAAGGGCATGACCCGCGCGTTCTCCGCCCTCGGCCGCGAAACCTTTATCACCCCCGTCACCTGGGAGGACGGCTGGCCGGTGGTTGAACCTGTCATCCTTAATCCCCGTCCCGGCGGCGGCGGGTTTGAGGATGACTTTGCGGACGCCGAGCTCGACGGCGGCTGGATCGCCGTGCGGCGTTTCCCCGGTGCGTTCGCCTCCACGGAGAAGGACCCCGGCCGCCTCACGCTGACCAGTGACGGCACCAGCCTGGACGACGCCCGCCCGGCATTCCTTGGCCGCCGCCAGCGGTACCAGGTGGAGACCATCTCCGCGCTGGTGGACGCGGGATCGTCGGAGTCAGGGACAGGGACAGGGACAAGGACAGGGACCGAGTCCGGGAATGGCGCCGGAGGCCTGGCCGTGCGCTACGACGAGACCCACCACTGCTCCATCGAGACGGACGGCACCACGGTCACCGCCAGAGCCAGGATCTCCTCGATCGAGCAGAGCTGGACCCGCGCCGCGCCCGCCGGGCCGCTGGAGCTCCGGATCGAGACCCGCCAGCCTGAAGGCGGCGCGGGCCTGAGCCACCTGAGCTCGGACACCATGGCGCTGCAGGCGGTCATCAACGGCGAAGCGGTGACCCTCGCCGAACTGGACGGGCGCTACCTCTCGGCCGAGACCGCCGCGTCCTTCACCGGCCGGGTGTCCGGCGTCTTCGCCAGCCGCGGCACCGTGGCCTTCGACTGGTTCCGCAGCTCCGGTCGCGAACCCAGCTAGGAACGCCAACCCAGCAAGGACCGCGTGCAGGCCGGCTCAGCGCGGCCGGACCAGCCTTCATCCACCTCTTTCCCGAAAGGCCTTCTTCGTGACATCCACGTCCCTGACACCGCAGTCAGCCATCCGCCAGCAGGCCGCCGTCAGCCGGTTGACGGCGGAGTACCGGGCTGACACCCCGTTCGTGGCTGAGCCGCGGCCCCGGCTCAGCTGGGTCACCGCCACGGACAGTACCGGCTGGCAGCAGTCGCAGGCCGAGCTGCGGATCACCCGCGGCGGCGCAGTGGAGTCCGTGGTGCAGGACGGCCCGGACTCGGTCCTTGTGGAGTGGCCTTTCGGGTCCATCGCCGCCGGGGACTGCGTGCAGGTGGAAGTCCGGGTCACCGGGAACGACGGCGGCACGACGGACTGGAGCGCGCCTCTGGCATTGGTGGGCGGTTTCGTTGACGGTCCCTGGCAGGCCGAAGCCATCGGCCTGCCGTCCCCGGCGGGGGAGGAACCGCCATTGGGCCAGCCCGGCCAGCTGCGGTACGAATTCACAGTGGGGGAGGGCCTCGCCAAAGCGACCCTCTTCGCCACCGCACACGGCGTCTACCAGGCCGAAATCAACGGCACGGAGGTGGATGACCATGTCCTCAAGCCGGGCTGGACGGCCTACGCGGACCGGCTCAACCACGAGACAACGGATGTCACCGCACTCCTGACGCCAGGCCCCAACGCCATTGGCATCTGGCTGGCCGGCGGCTGGTTTACCGAAAAGTACGGCTTCCACGGCTTCGCCAAGCCCGTCTACGGTGAGCAGCCTGCCGTGAAGGTGGAGCTGCAACTTGAATACACAGACGGCACACGGGAAACCGTGTCCAGCGGACCTGACTGGCGCTCCACCACCGCCGGTCCGCTGGTCTCCAGCGGCATCTACGCCGGCGAAGCCTTCGACGCCCGCCGCGCCGAAGCGGGCTGGTCCGAACCAGGCTTCGACGACGCCCACTGGCTCCCCGCGACGGTCACCGGCGGAGACTGGGCTAAGGCCACGCCGGCCATCGCCCCGCCCGTACGCCGCATCGAGGAACTGCCCGTCAGGGATGTCCTGACCACGCCCTCCGGCGCCACGGTGCTGGACTTCGGCCAGAACCTGGTGGGCCGCCTTCGGATCCGCGTGACCGGCGAGGCCGGCCGCACCATCACCCTCCGGCATGCCGAAGTACTTGAAGACGGTGAACTGTCCCTCCGCCCGCTGCGCCAGGCGGCCGCCACCGATACCTACACGCTTGCCGGCAGCGGCGTTGCGGAAAACGGCGAAGGGAGAGGCGGCGAGGAGGAATGGGAACCGCGCTTCACGTTCCACGGCTTCCGCTATGCCCAGGTGGACAACTGGCCCGGCGAGCTGGACCCGGCGGCGATCACCGCCGTCGTGATCCACAACGACATGCGCCGCACGGGCTGGTTCGAGTGTTCCGATCCGCTGTTGAACCGGCTGCACGAAAACGCCCTCTGGGGGATGCGCGGCAACTTCCTGGCCCTGCCCACCGACTGCCCGCAGCGTGATGAGCGGCTCGGCTGGACCGGCGACATCCAGGTCTTCAGCCCCACCGCCAGCTACCTGTACGACTCGCTGGGCTTCCTCGGGTCCTGGCTGCAGGACCTCGCGCTCGAGCAGGGCCATCGCGAGGGCGTGGTCCCCATCATCGTGCCGTCGGTGCTGGGCATGCTCGAATCGCCGGTGGCTGCATGGGGCGACGCCGCGACGGTGGTCCCGTGGGTGCTGTTCGAACGCTTCGGGGACACCGGCCTGCTCCGCCGGCAGTACACCAGCATGCGGGACTGGGCCGATGCGCTGCTGAAGGTCCGGGACAGCAGCGGGCTATGGCAGGGACAGATGCAGCTGGGCGACTGGCTCGACCCCGCCGCGCCGCCGGACAAGCCAGGTGCTGCCCGCACCCACGGCGACATCGTGGCCAGCGCCTACCTGTTCCGGTCCCTGGACCTGGTGGCCCAGGCGGCCGCCGTACTGGGGAACGACGCCGATCACGGCACCTACGCGACGCTCTCCGAGGAGACCCGGCAGGCAGTCCTGGCCGAGTACGTCACGCCTGCCGGCAGGATGGTTTCGGACGCCCAGACCGCATACTCCCTGGTTCTGATGTTCGGCATCAGCACCGACCCGTCCCAGCGCCAGGCGCTCGGTGACAGGCTCGCCGAGCTCGCGCGCCTGGGCGGCTACCGGATCGCCACCGGATTCGTCGGAACGCCCCTGATTGCCGACGCCCTGACCGTCACAGGACACCTGGACGCCGCCGAGCGGCTGCTGACCCAGACCGAATGCCCCTCCTGGCTGTACCCGGTGACGCAGGGCGCCACCACCATCTGGGAACGCTGGGACTCCATCCTGGAGGACGGCAGCGTCAACCCCGGCGAAATGACGTCCTTTAATCACTACGCGCTGGGCGCCATCGCCGACTGGATGCACCGCACCGTGGCCGGCCTGGTACCGGCCGCGCCCGGGTACCGGAAACTGCGCATCGCGCCCCGCCCGCTGAACAGCCTGACGCACGCTTCGACGTCGCACGAGACGCCCTACGGACTGGCCCGGGTCGCCTGGCGGCGTGCCGGGGACCGGATCCTGGTGGACGCCACCGTGCCGCCCGGCACCACCGCATTGGTCTCGCTCCCTGACCGCTCCGCGGAGTTTGTTGTGGGGTCAGGCCAGCACAGCTGGGACGTTCCCGACGCCGAGCCGGCAGCGGAACCCGGCGCCGTCTCGCTGCACTCCCCACTGGCGGACATCATGGACGACCCCGCAGCCTACGCCGCAGTATGGCAGGCCATCGATGCGCATGATCCGGCCGGGGCTGCCGCGTTCCGAAAGGACACCGTCTGGTACCGGCAGACCACCCTTGACCAGAGCCTGCTCTTCACCCAGCCCGCGGTCAAAGCGGACATCGCAGCCGCACTGGCTGCCCTCAGCGACGGCCGCTCCGCCCGAACCCCCGCAAACTCCTGAACTCCGAAGTCCAGAACTCCCGAGTCCCGAAATCAAGAAGGCCCCGATGACAACTTTCACCGCTGAAAGCCCCCTGTATTTTGTGATGCGGCACGCCGAAGGCAACCGCATCCTGAGCCAGCACGTCCCCACGCTGGCCGACAACCCCCTGCTGCACACCCTCTACTTCCACGAGGTGGGCATGATCCTGGGCACCGAGGACGCCCTGCAAGGGAAACCTGAAGAGGTGGCGGAGATCCTCCGCCTGATCAGCGAGCTGGAGCCGGAGGACACCGTGGCCCAGCGCACCGCGGCAGCCGCCGTCGACGTTCCCGCCCCGGCCGCCGGCTACGAGCCGGAAACCGTGGAGCAAGGCAGTGCCGCCGTTGTCCTGCCCACGACGGCGGCAGCGCGGGAACGTTTCGAAATCACCTTCGCCGGGCCCTCGCACGGCAACCCGTTCACCGACGTCGAACTCCGGGCCGTGTTCACTGCCCCCTCCGGCAAGGTGCTCAGCGTCCCCGGCTTCTACGACGGCGACGGGACGTACAGGGTCAGGCTCCTGGTCCCGGAAGCAGGGGGCTGGACCTTCAGCACGTCCAGCAACGCCCGCTCGCTGGACGGCGTCACCGGCTCGTTCACTGCAGCGGACGCCGCAGCCGGTGCCAGGGGCGTGGTTCGGGTGGCCAACACCTTCCATTTCGCGTACGACGACGGCACCCCCTACCTGCCGGTCGGCACCACGGCCTACGCCTGGACCCACCAGGGCGACGCCCTGGAAAAGCAGACTCTGGACACGCTCGCCGCAGGCCCGTTCAACAAGATGCGGATGTGCGTCTTTCCCAAGTCGTACCTGTTCAACGAGAACGAACCGGACCTGTACCCGTTCGAGGGCTCCCTGGCGGGCGGCTTCGACTACGAGCGGCCCAACCCGGCGTTCTACCGCCACCTCGAACAGCGCATCAGCCAGCTGGACGAACTCGGCATCGAAGCGGACCTCATCCTCTTCCACGCCTACGACCGCTGGGGCTTCTCCACCATGAGCCCGGGCCAGGATGACCGCTACCTCAAATACGTGGTGGCCCGGCTGGCGTCGCACCGGAACATCTGGTGGTCCCTGGCCAACGAATACGACCTGCTGTTCCGCAAAACCACCGAGGACTGGGAGCGCTTCGCGGGCATCGTCCAGGCCAACGACCCCAGCGGCCACCTGCTCTCCATCCACAACTGCCACGACTTCTACGACTACAGCCGGCCGTGGATCACGCACAGCAGCATCCAGCGCCAGGACGTGCACAAGACCGCCGAGTTCACAGGGGAGTGGCGGGACCGCTGGCAGAAGCCGGTGGTCATCGACGAGTGCGCCTACGAGGGCAACATCGACCAGGGCTGGGGAAACATCACCGGCGAGGAAATGACCCGGCGGTTCTGGGAAGGTGCCATCCGCGGCGGCTATGTGGGCCATGGCGAAACATACATGCATGAACAGGACGTCTTGTGGTGGGCCAAGGGCGGGGAGTTTCACGGCAGCAGCCCCGAGCGCATCGCCTTCCTGCGGCGCATCCAGGAGGAGACCCCCGGCGGGTTCCTTGACCCACTGCCCAGCACTTGGGACGTACCCACCGCGGGCATCCGGCACGAGTACGAACTCAGCTACTTCGGCTTCAACCAGCCCACCTACCGGAACTTCGTGATGCCCGCCGGGCGAAAGTACCAGGTGGACATCATCGACACCTGGAACATGACGGTGGGCACCCTTCCCGGCACCGTGGAAGGAAGGTTCCGGGTGGAGCTTCCGGGCCGCCAGTTCATCGCCGTCAGGATCCGCGCCGTCAGCTGATCGAGGTTCCCAAAGGAACGGAACTAGACCCTCTCGGGAATCCGACGCAAGCTGACTATCCGCTGGATCAGTGGCTCGTCGGAATATCCTGGGAGGCGGCCCACTCGCCCACATCCCGCCGTTCAATGGCCGCGGCCATCAAATCCGGGAACAGGTCCGGCATGCAGGCGAAGGCCAGGACGCCGATTCCGGCCAGGGCAGCGCATGGTCTGAGTCGAATGACGGATGGCCGCTGTCGCTTAAGGCCAGAAGCGCGATCATGGTCGTCCCCGACCCCACGATCGTGGCCGCGCGCCGTAGCATCTCCTCGGCAATGCCGCCTTCGTAGAGGTCGCTGATGAGCACCAGGATGGTCTCGGCGGGCCGGGCGATCTGGTCCTGGCAGTATGCCAGGGCACGGTTGATGTCCGTGCCGCCACCGAGTTGCACACCAAACAGCACATCAACCGGATCGTCCAGCTCGTCCGTCAGGTCGACCACAGCAGCGTCGCGTCGCCGGAGAGCAGGCCATCCAGCCAGGCGGCGGCTTTCCCGCGCAGGCGCCGCGATTGACAGCCGCCGGCTGAGCCTGGCCGCTACGTCGTTGGCGTCAACCAGGCCCGCGTCCAGGAGCAGCCTGGTGTCCCGGCCAGCCACTGAGCCATGGATCCGGTCAGGCCCCGCGACGGCGGCGAGCGCCCGGTGCAAGATCACAATTGTCCGACGAGCCCAAGGCCATGCCCCGTCTCTATGGCAATGACAAGGCTCTGTGGCCTTGAACCGTCGGCTCAGCGCCGCTTGCGTTTGGACCGTTGCTCCTCCCGCCGCTCGGAACTGTCACGCTCTGCGGAACGCTGCGATTTCCCTGCCACCACCACCCTTTGGTGCCACTCGCGCTGGTAGGCCCGGCGGGCGGCGGCATCTGTGCGGCGGGCCAGGGCGGCGAGTTCGCGCTGGAGTTTGCCGTAGCTGAGCCAGCGGCGTTCGTCCAGTGTCCCGTCCACCAACGCCGCCTGCACGGCGCAGCCGGGCTCCTGCTGGTGGGCGCAGTTGGAGAACCGGCACAGGCCGGCGAGTTCCTCCACGTCCCCGAACATCTCGCCTAGGCCTTCATCGGCGTCGAACAGGCCGAATCCCCGGACGCCCGGAGTGTCCATGAGGACGGCTCCGTTAGGCAGCGGCACGAGTTCCCGGGACGTGGTGGTGTGCTTCCCTTTGAAGTCGCCGGAGCGGACCTCGCGGGTGTGCTGGACCTCGCGTCCCGCCAGCGCGTTGATGAGGGTGGACTTGCCGGCGCCCGACGGGCCGAGGAGGACCAGCGTGCCGTGTGGCGGCAGGTGCTCCAGCAGCGCATCGATCCCGTCGCCGTTCTCGGCTGACGTGGTGACCACGTCCACGCCCGCCGCCTGCAGGATGACCTTCCCGACGACGTCGTCCGCTATGTCCGCAAGGTCGGCTTTGGTGATGATCACGAGCGGAACCGCCCCGGAATCCCAGGCTGCCACGAGTGTGCGTTCGAGGCGGTTGTGCGTGAGCGGCCGGTCCACCGGGACCACTACACCCACCACATCCATGTTGGCGGCCAGTACCTGGGCCTCCGAGGAATCTTCAAAGGCGCGCTTCCGGCTGAGCTCAGACCGGCGCGGGAGGATCCCGGTGATCTGGCGGCCGCCCGCGCGGTTGGGCCCGATCCAGACCCAGTCGCCGGTGACCGGAACGCCGGCGTCGAGCGGGTACGGCAGGTGGAGTAGTTCGCCGCCAACGGCTGTGAGCACGAGGTTGCGGTCCAGGCGCACCACCCGTCCGCGCTCGCTGTGTTGGTTCGCTGGGTGGTGGGTCCGGTGTTGGGTTTGGTGGGCGTCAAAATAGCCGGCGACGGCGGGGGAGTAGCCATACGTTGTGGGCCCTTCGGGCCCAGGGATCGAGTCGGAGGTTGGTGGGGAGTAGCTGTCCAGGCTGGTGCCTGAGGAATTGTTCAAGGTGAGTCCTTGGGAGAGGTCTCCAGACTCCGGAATCAGCGCAGCCCTGCGGCCGTTAGGCCTGTCCGTTGGTGTGTTGGGCTCTTACGCCGTGCGGATGCTGGAGACGGTGGTGATGGGTTTGATGCGTGCGGGGCGCACTGGGCGCGTGGCTGTAGCAGTCATCAAAACCACCTCCGTTTCTCTCCAATGTCCGGATGCTGTCACGGACTCTCGGCTCTGAGTGTAGCTGGCCGGGGTTGTGTTGAATAGGGCAGCTTCCGCTTGGTTCGGCTGCGCCGGTTCCCGTTAGCCGGTGGGGCCGGTCAGTTGGTAGTTCAGCAGCACGATGCCGGACGGAAAGGAGCGGCACTCCCGGAGCGCAAGCTTTTTCCATTCGCTCATCCTGCCGAAGAAGGGCACTCCGCCGCCGAGGATGACCGGCACGATGGCGACGCCCAGTTCGTCCAGCAGACCCAACTCGATGAATTCAGTGATGAGCTGACCGCCGCCGAACACGCAAATGTCCTTCTCCGCAGGGATGGCGGACTTTATCCGGACGACAAGATCGCGCAAATCTCCGGAGTACAGGTGCGTGTTCCGTCCCGTGGCCAGAGTTTCATCGTGGGAGAGGACATACGTGGGAACCGCGGAGCCCCGGCTGCCCATTGCCGCCATTTCCCGGTAGGTATTGGCACCCATGACATAGGCCCCGGTTCTGCGCTCAGTTGCCTCGAATCCGTAATCCTCATTCTTGGCCATGGCATCGTTCAGCCATGACAGGTCCCCGCTCTCTGAACGGATGTAGCCATCGAGGCTGACCGCCATGCCCCCAAAGATGGTGCCCATGGTCGCGACGCTATCCAGCGCCGATGTCACGGTCAAGACCACCGCGGCGCCGGCCGGCAACTCTGAACACATCGAGCGGATCGGGGCTGCACAGCTCATTCCGCGGCTGGAGCGCAGGACCATCCAAACGTTCGAGGTTACGGCGGACGCCTAGGTTTATCAGCCCTGGGCTGCAGCCACTACGCGCTCGCCGTTGAAGTATTCGAGGTGCCAGCCCTCGGTGGCATGGTGGTGGGCAAGGTTCAGCACCGCGTTGTCGATCCTGTGCAATGTGCGGCCGATGGCCCGGTTAAGGCTCACCCGGAGGAGTGTGCCGTGGGCGACCACAAGGACGCGGCGGGCGGGGAATTCTTCGGCCAGCGCTTCCAGTGCACCCAACCCGCGCGCGGCCGCGTCTTCCTCGCTTTCGGCGCCGCGGTAACCACCGGGTATGCGCAGGGCCTCCAGCTCGGGGCCGGCCTGCAACCCCTCTGCCGGTCCGAAGCTGCGTTCGGCCAGCGCCGGAATGTGCCGCGTAACGCTCAGCCCCAGCCCGTCCGCAATCACGCTGGCGGTTTCCGCGGCACGGCTAAGCGGCGAGGACACGATCGCATCCCACTCGTACTCTGACAGGACGTCGACGGCGTCACGCGCCTGCCCACGGCCGACGTCGTTCAGCGGAATATCGGTGGCTCCCTGGAGCCGACGCTGCGCATTCCAGTCTGTCTGGCCATGGCGGATCAGGGCGAAGGTCGTAAGGGTCATGCTGTCTATTCTCCCCGACGGCGGGGACGGTCCGGGCAGCCGCCGGGATCAAGGCAACCTTTCTAGGCCCAAGAGTCCGGTCCGGCGTTCCGGTCGATGAAGTCCACGACAGCCGGATGGGCAGGATTAATAAGGTGCCCGCCCGGGACCAGCACCGTATGGGTGAAGGGCAGTGCACCCGACAACCTGGCGTTCACGGACCGGCAGGCCTCGGGGGAGTCCTCGGCGGAGACAATCAGGGTGGGCCGGCGGATCCCGGCGAGTTGCTCCTCGTTCAGTTCCAGAGCATCGTCGCTGAGATCCAGGCCGTGGCCGTTGATTTCGGCCAGGACAGCGTGGCTCGTGTCGGCAAACATCTGTTTGAGCCCTGCGGGAAGCGACTCCCACGTCGCATCCCCCAGGGCTTCCCGGATCACAATCTCGGCGGCAAGCCCGGGCTGAGCGTCCGTGCGCTCAAGCACACGGCGGCGCAGGCCGCGGGCCCAGGCGTCTGCATCCGGAGCGATGGTGAACAACGCCGGTTCCAATAGGACCAGCGCTTTGACTTTGTCCGGGAAACGGCGGGAAAGTTCGATGGCGATCAGGCCGCCTGTGCTGCGGCCGATCACGATTGCCGGCCCGGCACGGAGCGCCGCCAGGACTGCGGCTGCGTCGTCGACATGATCCACGAGGTCCAAGGTCGCGAACGGCCGCGGCGGGGCACTGCGGTGGAAACCCCTGCGGTCGTAGATGATGCAGCGGCCATGCCGGGCGAGTTCGGTTGCGGCGTCCGCCCACATCACAGCCGAACTGGGTGTTCCGTGCACGCCCAGTATTGGTGTCCCTTGGCCGCTCTCTTCGTAGTAGAGATCAACACCATTGACGGTGACGTGGGGCATGTCGTCAGCCTGGAGTTCGCGCGCTCATCGCAGGACCACCACCCGGGCTCACGGGCCCGGCCAGTGCTCTCGGTCGAAGCCATAGGGGTTGGGAGCAGCATCCCGGTCAGCCGCTGCGGCGGGGCCGTTCCGTTCGTCGTCGTGATGACGTGGCGGCGGGTGCGGGTCCGAAGCCTGCTTCATGGGCACTCGGGGCGCAGTCTTTACGGGTGCATCTTCCTTTACGGGTGCATCTTCGGCCACAGGGAAACCTCACAAACACAGAAGGTTGGCCCGCTGCTTGAACCGATAGAGGCATCGTAACCCCATGGGAGCGTTCTGTCGCCGGTAAATTCTCATAGCCCGGCAGCTGCTTCCGTGTCAGGATCAGGTATGCCACACCGCCTGATGCTGCTTGATACTGCGTCACTGTACTTTCGCGCCTTTTATGGCTTGCCGGACACGATCCGCCGTGCTGACGGAACGCCTGTGAACGCGGTTCGCGGCCTGATGGACATGATCGCCCGCCTCACCACGGATTACGGGGCAACGCATCTGATTGCCTGCTGGGACGACGACTGGCGTCCGCAGTGGCGCGTGGACCTCATCCCGACCTACAAGTCGCACCGGGTTGCCGAACTTGTGTCGAATGCCCCCGACGTCGAGGTCGTCCCGGACGCGCTCGAGGCGCAGCTTCCGATGATCCGCCGCGTGCTCGAACTCGCCGGCATCGCCATCGTGGGGGTCGCGGAACACGAGGCCGACGACGTCGTCGGTACTTATGCCAGCCACGCAGACCTCCCCGTGGATGTGGTCACCGGCGACCGTGATCTTTTCCAGACCGTCAACGATGACCGTCAGGTCCGGGTGATCTACACCGCGAGGGGGATGAGGAACCTCGAAGTCGTGACGGACGCCGTCGTCGTCGGGAAGTACCGCGTGCTGCCCGAACAGTATGCCGATTACGCGACCCTTCGCGGCGACGCCTCCGACGGGCTGCCAGGCGTTGCCGGCATCGGCGAGAAGACCGCTGCTTCGCTCCTTGGCGAGTACGGCACACTGGAGAACTTGCTCGCTGCAGCCGCCGACGGGGGAGGCGGGGTATCCGCCTCGGTTCGGTCAAAGCTGGCCGCGGCCGCCGACTACCTCACGGTCGCGCCAACGGTTGTGAAAATCGTGCGCGACCTCCCGCTTCCCACCCTCGAGGATGCGGGAGCACAGCTGCACCCCGTCGACGGCGAATCGCGCGCCGAGCTGGAGCGTCTCGCCGTCGAATGGAACCTTGGAGGCTCGGTCAAACGGCTGCTCGACGCGCTTGACCGGCAGTAGCGGTGATTCCTGCATAGGCCCAGCTAGACCGTTTGGGGGATGCTCCACTCCGGCCATGGCTCGTCGACCGGCGCCTGTTGCCAGCTCCACTCCAGGAAGGGATCTACCGGGCGCAGCTCCTTAGGCGCTTCGCCGGGCAAGATGTCTTCGGGCCGGATGTCTTCGGGCAGGGCAGGACCAACTTCCCGGTGCCATCGTTGGTTCAGGATTTCGGGTGGCCAATCGGGTGGTTCCCAGTCCTGCTGTTCCCTGGCGTACTGGCGGCCGGTGGGGGAGATCCAGCCGGGAGGCTTGCCGGCGCTCGCCCCGGCGGGTGTCCAAGCTGTGGCGTGTTTCAGCCTGTGGTGCCTGCGGCATGGCTGGCCCAGGTTACTGATGCCGGTGGTGCCGCCGTCGGCCCAGGCGAGGAGGTGGTCGGCCTCATTGTCCAGAGACTGGTTGCTGCAGCCGGGGAACGGGCATTTCCCGTCCCGCAGACGGAGCCATTGCCGCATGCTGACGGGGATGCGGTAGCTGGTCCGTCCGATCTCCAGCGGCGCCCCGTCGCGGGGATCAGTCAAGACACGGTGGAACGACGAGGAACTTTCGGCCATCAGCCGGCTGGCCATCGACGTCGGGATCGGCCCATATCCGTCGAGCATGGCGGGTTCGTCGGTGAGGCCCATCAGGGCGAACACCGGCACAGTCACCAGAACCTGCGCCGACGGTGACGGCACGTGCTCCGCAGTGCCGCCAAGGAGCCACCCGGCGGCCACGTCGGCGCGGATTTGGCTCAGGTTCCGGTCCTCATGGGGTCCTTGGAGGGCGCGGGCCGCCGTGGTGGTGCGGTCCCAGATCCCGGCCGCCTGGTCCGCGGGGAGGTACGCGCTCAGCCAGGCCATGCCGTCCCGGTCCGGGGCGAACTCCAGCCGGCGATCCAGGGCGCTTTTGGTGTGGCGTTTTTCGATGCTGTCCGGGTGGTGGCGTTCGCGCCAGGTCCGGGCTTTGTGCCGGAACCTGGACGGAACGAGTTCCCCCGCGGGACAGCATTGTGCCGGGTTGGGTGCGTCCGGGTCCAGGAAGTGGGCTTCCAGGGCGGCGGCGCCAGCCGGGTTCAGGCTGGCGGTTTCGTCGACCATGGCCCGGGCATGCTGCCACGAAATGTTCCCGTCTTGCAGGGCGGCCAGCGTCAACGGCAGGGTGGTGGTCAGTTCGTGGGCCTCGGACAGGAGCGCACCGGCCGTCCGCTCGCTGACCGCCAGGACGCACGCGACCTCAGCGACTACCGCCATCTCCTGAGCGATGCGGCCCTGCGGAAGCGCGTTCGGGGAGGCCATCGTCCGGGTCGTGTTGGCGAACCCGGCTGCGGCGTGGACCACCAGGGCAGCCGTGGCAGCCTGCAGCCGGGCAGCCCCCGCGAGGGTGTCCAGCCAGCGGTCAGACTGCTGCCGCAGCGGATCCGGATCATCTTGACCGGTAGGGCCCGCGCCAGGAATCACCGCAGCAAGCGCAGCGACAGAGGCCTTGATGGCCTCCAACGCCTCCACTGCCGTGCTCTCTTTCATACTCACATCATCTTGCGAGGGTCTGACATTTAAAGTCCCTGCGGGCCCATTCGAGAAAGGACATGGGCGGCTCGTCTGGCACCAGCGAATTCGCCGACGCCGTCGCCGCCCGTATCGTGGGTGGCGTCCCGGGCTGAAGGCGCCGCCAGAGGCCACTACGTTTCGCCACGGAACCACAGAACGGGCCGCTCAGGCGTGAACTGAATTTCCTCAGTACCGGCAAGCTTGCGCTTCGGTGGTCGATTAGGTGGACACGAGCCAGCGGCGGCTGGAGGTCGCTGAGTCCCTCGGGGCCGCCTCGCACCCGCGATCCAAAAGGGCTCCGTCCCCGGAGCGGGGTACGACGTCGTCGTTGAGGCCTCCAGCAGCACCGGCGGGATCCGCAACGCCATCCGCGCCACCGCGCCCGGCGGGATCTGCACGGCCGTGGGTTACTACGTGGGCACGAACACCGGGATTCCGCTGATGCATATGTACGCCAACGACATCACGCTGCATTTGGGCGTCTCGCATCCCCGCGCTGTCCTGCCCGAACTCCTGGACTGGGTCCACACCAATAACTTCCCGGCAGAGAAGGTCACCAGCCATCTGGCACACTTCGACGACGCCCCCACGGCGTATGCGGAGCACACCACCAAACTCGTCCTGGACCGCCCCGCCCTCATTCAGGGCTGAGCCGACAACGCCCGGGGCAATTGAGTAAGGCGCAAAGAGCTCAGTCAGCCGTGAGGAACCGGCCGTTCCTGATCCGCGACGGGCCAAAAACGACGTCCAGCGGGGCAATCGTCCGCGGCCGGTGATCCCGCGACAGGGGACGGCCGACGGCGACATGGGGCACCCAGTGCGGGTACCGGTAGCCCAGTGCCGGGGAGCTGAGGATGAAGTCGTCCACATTGTCCACGAGCAGCCGGTCCAGGAGATCATGCAGGCCCTGCACGAGGGACACCTGGTAGTCGTGTACGCGATCGGGCACATCCACTTCGAGCCCGGAGATGCCGCCGCCGCCCAGCACGATCAGTTGTTCCGAGGTGCCCGCAAACCCGTCGAGAACGGGCAGGCCCTGCAACCAGCCCGCCGTGCGCCGGGCGGCTTCACCGGCCGAGGTCATCCCCCTGGTCCAGTCCGCGACGTCCTGCGCAAAATCCGCCAGGATGCCGATATGCAGCAGCGTCAGGTGCAGCCCCTGCGGCCTGCGCAGGGCATTGACATAACTGGCCAGCGCCTCGTAGTCGGACGGGCCCGCACCAACCGTGAGGACGGGAACCTCCACTGTGATGCGCGGAACCGGCTGCATGGGACCCCCTCACAGTGGCACGGACTCTTGGGCTCTGGCTGCCATTATCCTCCGCCGCGGCCACGTCGTCCCGGCGCGTGCTCTTGCCCTTGCGCCCGCCAGGGTGTCGAATCAGAGAAACACGATTCGGCCCGGTGCATGGCAAAGACGCCAGGAGGTTCCCATGTCAGTGAAAGCCGCAAAGGACGCAGCACGGACACCGGGGCGGGGAGGGCCGGAGGTACGCCGGGCAGATGCTCCGCACGGCATCGCGGCAACAGATCCGGAACAGGTGCGCAACGTGGCGCTTGTGGGGCATTCGGGAGCCGGGAAGACCTTGCTGATCGAAGCAATGCTGGCCGCCCACGGCATGATTTCACGTAAAGGCTCCATCGCGGAGGGCACCACCGTCAGCGATTCTGACCCTTCGGCAGTGCGGCAGCAACGGTCGGTCACGCTGTCCCTGGTTCCGCTGCTCGTCGACGGGACCAAGGTGAACCTGCTGGATACTCCGGGATATCCGGACTTTATCGGCGAACTTAGGGCGGGGCTCCGGGCTGCGGACGCCGCCCTCTTTGTTGTCTCCGCCGTTGACGGAATCGACGCCACCACTACGGCGCTCTGGGGCGAATGCGAAAGCCTCGGGATGCCGCGGGCTGTGGTCATCACCCGCCTGGACCACCCTCGGGCAGATTACGACGGCGTCCTGGCCGCCTGCCAGCAGGCGTTCGGCGACGCGGTGCTGCCGTTGTACGTCCCGGTCAGGTCCGGCGGCGAAACCAGTGGGCTGCTGGGACTGCTGACGGGCACAGTCTCTGACTATTCCGCCGGGGAGCCGGCCGCCGGTTCCCGGGGCGTTGACGCCGGCGAGCGCGCGGCGTCGGAAGCCGCCCGGGGCCGGCTCATCGAAGGGATCATCGCCGAGAGCGAGGACGAGACCCTGATGGACCGCTATCTGGGTGGTGAGGACATCGATACCGATGTCCTCATCGCGGACCTGGAAACCGCCGTCGCCCGCGGTTCCTTTTTCCCGGTGGTGCCGGCCTCGGCTGTCACCGGACTCGGCACGGCCGAACTGCTGGAAGTCCTGACCCGGGGCTTCCCGTCGCCGGTGGAGGGCGGCCTTCCTGGGGTGACTGACCTGGCGGGCGCTCCAGCGGCGGCCTTGGCCTGTGACCCGGACGGGCCGCTGGCGGCCGAGGTGGTCCGCACCACCATTGATCCGTTCCTGGGGAGGGTCTGCCTGACGCGTGTATTTTCGGGTACTTTGCGTGCTGACACTCCGGTGCACGTCGGCGGGCACGGGCTCGCGGACCGCGGCCATCAGGACCACGACACCGACGAGCGCGTTACGCACCTGTATTCTCCGCTGGGCCCCAACCTGCGTCCCGTTGCGCACTGCGTGGCCGGTGACATCTGCGCGGTGGCGAAACTGGGAAGCGCCGAAACCGGGGACACCATTTCCGCGAAAGACCAGCCGCTCCTGCTGGCCACCTGGGAGATGCCGGAGCCGCTGATGCCGGTGGCCGTCGAGGCGGACTCGCGCAGTGACGAGGACGCGCTGGCCCGGAGCCTGGCGAAGGTGGCCGCCGGCGATCCCACGCTGCGGGTTGAGCGGAACGCGGAAACACACCAGCTGATCCTCTGGTGCATGGGGGAGGCCCATGCCGAGGTGGTGCTGGACAGGCTGCGCGACCAGGGCGTGAAGCTGCACACCATTGACGTAGTGACGCCATTGCGGGAAACGTTCGCCGCCCCGGCAACGGGCCACGGCCGGCACGTCAAACAGTCCGGCGGCCACGGGCAGTATGCCGTCTGCGACATCGACGTGGAGCCGCTGGACCGTGGCGGCGGGTTCGAATTCGTCGACAAAACGGTGGGCGGGGTGATCCCCGGAACGTTCATCTCCTCCGTGGAGAAAGGGGTGCGTGCGCAGATGCAGAAAGGGCTGGCTGCCGGGTTCCCCGTGGTGGACCTCCGCGTCACGCTGGTGGGCGGCAAGGCCCACAGCGTTGACTCTTCCGACGCCGCCTTCCAGGCGGCGGGGGCCCTGGCGCTCCGGGAGGCCGCCGCGGCCGGTCGTATCCAGCTGCTCGAGCCGGTTTCCGCGGTCAGCATCACCGTGTCCGAGGCGCACGTGGGGGCCGTGATGAGTGATCTCTCAGCACGCCGCGGACGGCTCACCGGCACGGCCACCTCCGGCAGTGAGCTGACCGAAATCAGCGCGGAAGTCCCGGACCAGGAACTGCTGAAGTACGCTGTGGAGCTGCGGGCGCTGACTGCCGGGACCGGCCGGTTCCGGCGCCGGTACCTCCGGCATGACCCGGTGCCCAGCGGCTCATGAACGGATCGTCATGAACGCCGCCGCGCGGAAGATCCAGCGCATTTACCTCACCCTGACGCTGGGCAACACCCTTGCGGCCTCCTTCATCTGGGGCATCAATACGCTCTTTCTGTTGGATGCCGGGCTGAGCAACCTGGAAGCATTCGCGGCCAACGCCTTTTTCACGGCCGGCATGGTCCTGTTCGAAGTACCTACCGGGGTCATCGCGGACGGTTGGGGACGCCGGGTCTCATTCCTGCTCGGCACGGTGACCCTGGCTGCCTCCACCTACCTGTACTACCTGCTCTGGCAGTTGTCCGCTCCCTTCTGGGCCTGGGCAGTGGTGTCGGTCCTTCTGGGCCTGGGCTTCACGTTCTTCTCCGGGGCCGTGGAGGCTTGGTTGGTGGATGCGTTGCGTTTCTCCGGCTACGACGGCGAGTTGGAGGCAGTGTTCGGGCGGGGATTGATGGTCTCTGGCATCGCGATGCTCGTCGGTTCGACGGCCGGCGGCGTGATTGCCCAGGCCACCGACCTCGGCGTGCCGTTCCTGTTGCGCGTTGGAGTGCTCCTGGCGATGTTCGGGGTGGCCTTTTGGCTGATGCGCGATGTGGGCTTCACTCCGGAACGTTCTCCCCATCCGCTCAAGGCGAGCCGGGACGTGCTGTCCGCCTCCATCGACAACGGCCTGAAAAACCCGCCCGTACGGTACATCATGCTCGCAGCGCCTTTCAGCGCCGGCGTCGGGATCTATGTTTTCTATGCCCTGCAGCCCTACCTGCTGGAGCTCTTCGGTGACCCGCGCGCCTACTCTGTCGCCGGCCTCGCGGCGGGCATTGTGGCCGGGGCCCAGGTGGTGGGCGGCTGGCTGGCGCCCATGGTCCGGCGCCTGGTCCGCAAACGCACCACGGTCCTGGTAGCGAGCAGCAGCATGGGCGCCTTGATCCTGGTGGCCCTCGGCGTTACGCGTGTGTTCTGGGTGGCGTTGCTGCTGCTGGTGCTGTGGGCCCTGATCTCAGCGGCGGGCACCCCGGTGCGGCAGGCCTATCTGAACGACATGATTGCTTCAAAGCAGCGGGCAACGGTGCTCAGCTTCGATTCACTCATGGGATCCAGCGGCGGAATTGTCGTGCAGCCGCTGATGGGCCGGGCAGCGGACCTATACGGCTACCCCCTTTCGCTGGCCATCAGCGGTGTGATCGAGCTGTTCGCCGTGCCGTTCCTGCTGGCGAGCCGGCGGCGGCGCTCGCCGGCCGACACAGCCACCACCGAAGCCGGCACACCGGCCTGAAGCCGTGGCCCCGGCGCAAAAAAGCCTTGAGAGTCCCAACAGGGCAGAGTATCGTGGCGCAAACCCACCCTGCGCAACACCCCGACTTGGGAGAGATCATGCCTAGTGTGCGACGTCAATTAGCTGCCGTAACGGCTGTTCTGGCCTTGAGCGTGACGGGTGGGGCGGTGACCAGTCCCGCGTTCGCAGATCCCCGCGCGACCGATAAGACACCGGTGGCTACCGGTTACGGCGGGGCGGTGAGCACCGTTGACCCGGAGGCGTCCGCTGCGGCTATCGAGGTCCTGCGCGACGGCGGCAATGCGGCGGATGCCGCCGTCGCCGCGGCCGCGACCCTGGGTGTGACCGAGCCGTACAGCGCCGGCGTCGGCGGAGGCGGATACTTCGTGTTCTACGACGCGAAGTCCGGCAAAGTGGGCACCATCGATGGCCGGGAAACGGCTCCGGCAACGATGCCGACCACTGCGTTCGTGAATCCGGCCACCGGCGTCGTATACACGTTCGCAGAGCTCGTCTCGAGCGGCGTCTCCGTGGGCGTCCCCGGAACGCCGGCGACGTGGGAACGGGCGCTGGAGCGTTGGGGCACGCTGGACCTTGACGAGGCCCTCGAACCTGCCATCAGGGTGGCCAACCGCGGCTTCGTGGTGGACGAAACATTCCGCCAGCAGACGCTCGACAACAAAGTACGGTTCTCGGCCTTCCCCGCCACGGCGAGTCTCTTCCTGCCCGGCGGTGACGCTCCCGCCGTCGGCAGTATTTTCCACAGCAAGGACCTCGCCACGACGTACCGGCTCCTCGCGAAGGAGGGAACGGATGCCTTCTACGGCGGACAACTCGCGACGGAGATCGCGGCAACGGTCCAGGCTCCGCCGAAAGACCCCGCCTGGGTGCCTCCGGTGACGGAACCGCCCACCAGCATTCCAGCCCTTCCCGGATACCTGACGACGGCGGATCTCGCCGCTTACAGGACGCTGGACCAGGAGCCCACGCATGTGGAGTACCGCGGCTACGACGTCTACGGCATGGCGCCCTCCAGCAGCGGTGGCACAACAGTGGGCGAGGCGCTGAACATCCTGGAACCGTTTGACTTGTCGCCCACGGCAAAACCAGCCGCCCTGCACCACTACCTTGAGGCCAGCGCGCTCGCCTTCGCAGACCGCGGCAAGTACCTCGGGGACCCGGCATTTGCCGACGTCCCCACCGAAGCCCTCACTGACCCGGTGTTTGGCAAGGAGCGGGCGTGCGCCATTGACCCCGCGACGGCGGCAATCAAGCCCGTACCTGCCGGGGACGTGGCATCGTACGACGGTGCGTGCACGGTTTCGCCTGCAGCGGCCGCAAACGAGAAGGACACCGAAAACATCTCAACCACCAACCTCACGGTCGCTGACAAGTGGGGGAACGTTGTGGAGTACACCCTCACCATCGAGCAGACCGGCGGTTCCGGCATCGTGGTGCCCGGCCGCGGGTTCCTGCTCAACAACGAGCTCACCGACTTCTCCTATACGTCGACCAATCCCGAGGACCCGAACCGGATCGAGCCGGGCAAGCGCCCACGGTCCTCGATGTCGCCCACCATCATCCTTAAGGACGAGAAGCCGTTCCTGGCGCTCGGTTCCCCCGGCGGATCGACCATCATCACCACGGTGCTGCAGACCATCCTGAACAGGGTGGACCTGGATATGAGTATTTTGGACTCGCTGGCGGCCCCGCGTGCGTCCCAGCGCAACACCCCCAACGTCACGGCAGAGCCGGACTTCATCAAGGCCTATGGAGACGCCCTGGCACCATACGGTCACAAGTTGGTGCCCGCAGGGGACGCTTTCACGTCGGCTGCGGAGATCGGCGCCGCGACAGCCATCGAGTTTGGGCCTGGCAAGAGCATGACCGCGGTTGCCGAGCCCCTGCGGCGCGGTGGCGGTTCGGCGATGGTGGTCCAGCCGGCGCGGTGAACATACGTGGTCCGCTGGCCCTGGAGCCGCCTGGCGCGGTGGCCCGGGTTACTGCCCCATCCCGGGCCGGACGGGGACAAACTCGATAGTGGTCTGCACCTTTTTCTGCGGACCACGGGAAAAACCCTTGGCATCAAGCTGGTTCTGGGCGCGGAACACCGCGAGGGCGTCGTCGTAGAGCTCGTTGAGCCGGCGGCCGGAGAATGGCTCCTGGGAGCCGTCGCTGAACGTGACGGTCACGGTGGCAGTGGCGGGAAAGTGCCTCTTCATGCGGATGAAGCCTTCGGAGTCCTGCTGGAGGTTGATCAAGGGAAGTCCTGCTTTCGTGGTCGACGACCTCCAGTCTGACCCATCCCACCGCACCTGCGCTGACGGCGGCGCCGGTTAGCGGCGACAATGGACGGGTGACATCGCCCACCGACCCCGCCGCCGTCCCTGCTGGCACCTCTGGTGCCGGCACCTTTGATCTGGCGGTCATCGGCACCGGTCTTGCCTTCGCCGAATCGCTGGCCGAGTTGTCCTCTGTGCTGCGCGCCGGCGGTGCGGCGGGTACGGCTGTGGTGCAGGCGCCGCCCGGCACCGGCAAAACAACGCTTGTCCCGCCGCTGCTCGCCAACCTTGCCGCGCCTGCAGGAATGGCCAAGCGGGTGGTGGTCACCCAGCCGCGGCGGGTCGCAGCGCGTGCCGCCGCCCGGCGACTGGCCTCATTGGACGGCAGCCGGATCGGAGACCGCGTGGGGTACACCGTCCGCGGTGAACGCCAGGCCGGGCCCGCCACGCTGGTGGAGTTTGTCACACCAGGCATCCTGCTGCGGCGCCTGCTCGATGATCCCGGCCTGGAAAGCACTGGCGCGGTCATCCTGGACGAGGTCCACGAACGCGGCCTCGAAACCGACCTGCTGCTGGGGATGCTCGTCGAAGTTCGGCAGCTCCGCGGCGACCTTACGCTGGTGGCCATGTCCGCCACCCTGGACGCGCCCCGCTTCGCCGCCCTGATCGGGGGCGCAGCCGCGAATGCAGAGACAGGACAGGCGAGGACCGCGGACGACGACGGCGGGCCGGCTCCCGTCGTCGACTGCCCCTCAGCGCTGTACCCCCTGGCAGTGGAGTGGGTACCGGCCGCCGTGGCGCGGCTGGATGACCGTGGGGTCACACGCGCGTTCCTGGACCACGTGGCCGATACAGCCGCGCAGGCCCATACTGCGGCGGTGGGGCAGGACGCTGGCACCGATGCGCTGGTCTTTGTCCCGGGAGCCTGGGAGGTTTCCTATGTGGCGGCCCGCCTCCGCGGCCGGGCTGCCCCCGGAACCGACGTGCTGGAGCTCCACGGCCAGGTGAGCCCGGCCGAACAGGACCAGGCAGTTTCGGGGCGCCGGCCCGGCGGCCCGGCACGGATCATCGTGTCCACGGACCTGGCCGAGTCATCCCTGACCGTCCCTGGAGTGCGCCTCGTCATCGATTCCGGGCTGACCCGCGAACCCCGCCGTGATGCCAGCCGCGGGATGTCCGGGCTGGTCACTGTTTCCTGCTCCCGGGCATCAGCCGAACAGCGGGCCGGCCGGGCCGCACGGCAGGGCCCGGGCCGGGTGGTCCGGTGCTACGACCAAAGGACCTATGGTGCCGCGCCGGCACACGTGACGCCGGAAATCGCCGTCGCGGACCTGACCGGTGCTGCGCTGGTCCTGGCCTGCTGGGGATCACCGGGCGGCGCCGGGCTGGCGCTTCCGGATGAACCTCCCGCAGCAGCCATGGGCGAGGCTATTGAGGTGCTGCGCGAACTCGGAGCCGTGGGGCGGGACGGGCACGCCACCGCACTGGGGCGGACGCTGGTACGGGTCCCGGCCGATCCCCGGCTGGCCCGCGCACTGCTCGACGGCGCAGCGGCCGTAGGTCACCGCGCCGCAGCGGAAGCGGTGGCGCTCGTAGCCGGGGACCAGCGGGCCCCGGGGGCCGACCTCACCCGGCTCCTGTCCGGCCTGCGCGCCGGAAAGGACCCCGCCGCCAGGCGCTGGGCAGAGGACGTCCGCCGGCTGGAGGGCATTGCGCGGACTGAAGGCGCCGCCATCGTGCAATCCGCCATTGCGTCCCTGGTGAGGTCCGCGCCGGTGACGGCCGCGGAGGCGGTGGGCGTCGTCGTCGCGCTGGCGTTCCCGGACCGCGTGGCCCGGTGCGTCCCGGGCGATGGCCCGGCGCGGTACCTGCTGTCGTCCGGCACGCGTGCGGGGTTGCCGGCGGGCAGTCCGCTCACCGGGCATGAGTGGCTGGCCGTGGCGGAAGTTTCACGCGCCGCCGGCCGGGACGCAGCCGGTACCGGCGCGGTCATCCGGTCCGCCGCGCCGCTGAGCGCCGAAACCGCCGAGGCCGCCGCCGGGCACCTCCTGACCGACGCCGTGGAAGCGCAGTTCAGCCAGGGCCGGTTGAAGGCCAGGCGGGAACGCCGGCTGGGTGCCATCAGCCTGTCCTCCACGCCCGTCCGCCCCTCCGCCGAGGAAGGCCGTGCCGCCGTGGCCCGTGCCCTCGCCAAAGAGGGGCTGGGAACCATCGGATGGTCGACGGCGGCCGACACCTTGCGCCGCCGCCTCGCCTTGCTGCGCCGCGAACTGGGCGAGCCGTGGCCCGACGTTTCCGAACCGGCCCTGCTGGCCCGGCTGGATTCCTGGCTGGGACCGGAGCTCGAGAAACTGGCGGGCGGCGCCGCCACCAACAGCATTGACCTCACCGACCCCCTGCGGCGGCTGCTGCCCTGGCCGGAGGCGGTCCGCCTGGCGGAGCTGGCACCGGAGGCACTGAAAGTACCCAGCGGATCGATGGTGCGGATCGACTACCCCGAGGTGTCGGACAGAGCGGCGCCAGGCGGTGCCGGGTCAGATGGTGCCGCGGCGGACCAGGCAGGACCCGGGCAGGAAGCACCGCGGCAGGCACGCGCGGACGACGGCGGCCGGCCGGTTGTCGCGGTCAAGCTGCAGGAGTGCTTTGGCTGGGCTGAGACCCCACGGCTGGTGGACGGCAGGGTTCCTGTCCTCTTCCACCTGCTGTCGCCTGCGCGGCGGCCGCTTGCCGTGACGGACGACCTGGCATCGTTCTGGTCCGGGCCGTACGCGCAGGTGCGGGCCGAGATGCGCGGCCGCTACCCCAGGCATCCCTGGCCGGAGGATCCCTGGACGGCACTGCCGACGGCCCGGACCAAAGCCCGCATGTAGCGCAGGACCGCCGGCGGCCTTTCTTGCGTTGGTTGCACAGGTGAGAAGTCCGATACGTCGCCGAAACGTTACGTCGACCCGCTGAAACATGGCGCAGTTAGGCTCGTTCCTACTTGGACAACGTGGTCCAGACCACCACACGAAAGGACACACATAATGTTGCTTTTGAGTAGCCTGAACCTCCTCTTTGACGCCGGCCGCGGAGAGGGCAGCCGCCCGCACAATGGCGGGATCGGTAAGACCGATTTCCCCACCGGCCTGCTGACCTCCACCGCCTGGGAAGGCTGGTGGCACGAGGACGCTGCGTAGCTGGTCGGGGCACGTGGCCGTTACGGCTGGCCGGATCGGTCAGCCGCGGCTCCGCATAAACTCGGCCACCTTGGGCGCCAGCGACGCTCCGATCTCTGCAGCGTCGCGCTTCTTGCCGGCGACGGCGAAGGAGTGGTCACCCCCGTCGATCCAGTCCAGGACAGCGGACGGACCGATCCGGGAGATGACACCCTCCAGCAGATCCGGCGTCGCGAAGGTGTCGCGCGTGCCCTGCA
Source organism: Pseudarthrobacter sp. (assembly GCF_036675385.1). Classification (NCBI taxonomy): domain Bacteria; kingdom Bacillati; phylum Actinomycetota; class Actinomycetes; order Micrococcales; family Micrococcaceae; genus Pseudarthrobacter; species Pseudarthrobacter sp. Next base: position 36,040 of record NZ_JAKFFD010000073.1, read on the forward strand.
GGAACAACATGGGCAGCGTGAGCCCGTAGAGATGCTCGTCGCGGAGCTTTTCGGGCTTGCCGGGCGGGTGGAGGGGATAGCCGAGGTAGACGAGTCCGGCAGTGTCCATTCCCTCGGCAACTGCCATGGACGCCATCCGGCCACCAAACGATTTGCCGGCAGCCCACACCGGTCCCGTATCACCGTGGGCCTGCGCCTGGCGCGCGGCTTCGTCCATGGCGGCGCGCCAGGCGGCGATGGCTGCCGGCGGCCGGTCCGGGAACTTCCGGCCGGCCTCGCGGTAGGGGAAGTTGAAGCGCAGGGTGGCAACGCCGTCGTCGTTCAGTCCACGGGTGAAACCGCTCATGAACGGGTGCTCCATACCGGCGCCTGCCCCGTGCGCCAGCACCAGGGTGGCGAAGGGGCTGTCCGGGCGGGCGTAGACGCCGGAGACCTCGACGTCGCCGACGGGAAAGGTGACAGGGGATTCAGCTACGGCCATAGGTCCATGATGCCGGATCACCGGCAGCGCTGGGTGCCGGGGTGCTGACGCCACGCATGGCGCAGGGTAGGTTGTCCCCATGGCGAGCGAACAGACCACCCTCACTGTCCCGGGACCGCACGGCGAGCGCGAGATGCGCGTTTCCAGCCCCAGCAGGGTGCTCTGGCCGGATCTCGGTCTGACCAAGCTGGACCTCGCACGCTACATGGTGGATGTGGGGGAGGCGTTCATCGCCGCGAACGGTGACCGGCCGGTGGCGCTGCAGAGGTACTCGGACAATGTCGAGGGGGACCAGTTCTTTTCGAAGAACCCGCCCAAGGGAGCACCTGACTTCATCCGCTCAGTGAATGTGACCTTTCCGAGCGCACGCTCGCACCCCATGCTGGTCCTGGACGAACCCGCCGCGGCTGTATGGGCGGTGCAGATGAATACGGTGGTGTTCCACCCGTGGCCGTCCCTTACAGCGAACACCGATAACCCGGACCAGCTGCGCATCGACCTTGACCCGCAGCCGGGCACAGACTTCGACGACGCCGTCCCGGCTGCCCTGGCGCTGAAGGAGGTGCTGGCGGAGGCCGGGCTGGACACGTTCGTCAAGACATCCGGGAACCGCGGCCTGCACGTCTATGCTCCCATCGAGCCCAACCACGAATTCCTGGACGTCCGCCACGCGGTGATCGCTGCGGCCCGCGAGCTGGAGCGGCGGATACCGGACAAGGTCACCACGGCCTGGTGGAAGGAGGAACGCGGCGTGAAGGTGTTCCTGGACTTCAACCAGGCGAACCGGGACCGGACCATCGCCGGCGCGTACAGCCCCCGCGCGCTGGCCCATGCGCCGGTCTCCTGCCCCATCAGCTGGGACGAACTGGGCAGCGCGGATCCCAAGGACTTCACCATCCTGACGGTCCCCGAGCGGCTCAGGACCGTGGGCGATCCCTGGGCAGACATGAAGGCGCATCCGGGCACCATCGACGTGCTGTTGGAGTGGTGGGAGCGGGACCTCAAGGCCGGGCTCGGCGAACTGCCGTTCCCGCCGGACTACCCGAAGATGCCCGGCGAGCCCCCGCGGGTGCAGCCGAGCCGGGCCCGCAAACAGGACTGAGTCCGTTCCAGCCGGTCCTCGCGTACGAGGAAGGGCCTACTCGAACCGGGACGGGTCGCCGGTGCCGCGACGCACCACCTCGGCCACTCCGCTGGAATAGTCGATCACCGTGGTGGGCTCTGCCCCGCAGTCGCCGGAATCGATGACCGCGTCCACCTCGTGCTCAAGCCGTTCCTTGATTTCCCAGCCCTGGGTCAGCGGGTCTTCCTCGTCCGGGAGCAGCAGGGTGCTGGAGAGGAGGGGCTCGCCGAGTTCGGCCAGCAGCGCCTGGACCACCCGGTTGTCCGGGATGCGCACGCCTACGGTCTTTTTCTTCGGGTGCAGCAGCCGGCGCGGCACTTCCTTGGTGGCCGGCAGGATAAACGTGTAGCTTCCCGGCGTGACGGCCTTAATGGCGCGGAAGACGTCGTTGCCGATGTTCACGAACTGGCCCAGCTGGGCGAAGTCCTTGCACACCAGCGTGAAGTGGTGCTTGTCGTCGAGCTTGCGGATATTCCGGATCCGGTCCAGCGCATCCTTGTTGCCCAGCTGGGCCCCGAGGGCGTAGCAGGAGTCCGTGGGGTAGGCGATCAGCCCGCCGTCGAGCACGATCTTCACGGCCTGCGTGATGGCGCGGGGCTGGGGATCCTGGGGATGAACATCAAAGTATCTGGCCATGCTCCTGAGCCTACGACAATTGGCGCCCCGGCCAGTAGACAGGCACGGCGCCGCACGTGCAACGCCGAGGGAGGATAGGTTCAGGACCTATGGGTTCAGTCAGCAGGGTGAGTCCCGTGCGGGGCGAACGAAAGGTGGCAGCATGCCGGTGTGGCTTCAGGCGTTGATGTGGGGAACCGTGGCCGGTGCCGCCCTGGTGCTGGGGGCCGCCGCGTCGTGGAAATGGGCCATCCCGTCAAAACTTGTTTCCTCGATCATGTCGTTCGGGGCGGGCGTGCTGATTTCGGCACTGGCGTTCGAGCTCGTCGCCGAAGCGGTTGATGGCGGGGGCCTGTGGCCCACCGTGACCGGATTCCTGGCCGGCTCCGTGGTCTACGTGGGTGCGAACACGCTCCTCACCCGGGCCGGCGCAAAACACCGCAAACGCTCAGGCGGCCAGCAACCGTCGGAGCAGGACAGCCCGGGCAGCGGCACGGCCATCGCCTTCGGCGCCCTCCTCGACGGGATCCCGGAGTCGATAGTGCTCGGCGTCGGACTCGTCACGGCGGGATCGGTCAGTCCGGCCATGCTTGCGGCTGTCTTCATTTCCAACGTTCCCGAGGGTCTTTCCGGAACTGCCGGGATGAAGAAGGCAGGACGCAGTACCGGCTACATTTTTGGAGTGTGGGGAGGCATAGCCGTCATGTGCGGGTTCGCCTCACTGCTCGGGTACGTGGCGCTGGAGAACGCTCCGGACGCCGTCATCGCCTTCATTACCGCGATCGCGGCGGGCGGGATCCTGGCGATGCTCGCCGACACCATGATCCCCGAGGCGTTCGAAGAGCACCACAACCTCACCGGACTGACCGCGTCCGTCGGGTTCCTGACGGCCTTCACAGTCCACCAGCTCGCGGGGTGACGTCCCGCCGTCGTCAACGGTCAGCCCACGTGCACCCACGGCCGCTTGGTGACATCCGGTTCGGCTTCGCGGAGGATCTCGCGCGTCACGGGGGCGATCTCGCCTTCGCCCAGCACCAGGAAGCGCAGGAGGTTCACGGCAGGATTTCCTTCGGTCCAGCGGAAGTAGACGTGCGGCATCAGCCCGGTCACATCGCGGATGTGCAGGAGCACCGAGGCGATGGTGTTGGGCACAACCGGTCCGTGGACTTCCAGGACGGCGAACCCGTGCCGCACCACACCCCGGACCTCCAGGGCCGTCTCGAAGTCGGAGGAATCGTCCACAGTGACTTCCAGGAACAGCGGCCGGTAATCAGACGGGAAATGGCTTGCTTCGGTGGATGAGGCCAGTTTCTGCCGGTAAGCGTCCGCCGACTGGCGGAGCGGCTCGTGGGCGATAATCCCGATCGGCCCGCTCAGGTTCTCCGCCATGAACTCCAGGGCCTGCGTGTCCAGCCGGACGTGCGTGGCGTGCAGTTCGAAGGACCGCAGCACCCTCGAGAGCAGCGAGATGCTGATGATCCCCAGGATGAAGAAGCCGGCAATCCGGATGCCTTCGGGACGTTCAAAGATATTGGCGACCGTTGTGTAGACAAACAGCACCGTGATGATGCCAAAGCCGATGGTCCGCTTGCGCTGCTGAAGCCGGCGGGCCGAGAGTGTCACGGCCACTGCAGCCGAGGTCATCAGTACCAGGACGCCGGTGGCGTACGCCCCGCCCTGGGCATCGACGTCGGCCTCAAACAGCCAGGTGATCAGGAACCCGATCAGCGTGAAGACAAGCACTAGCGGCCGGACTGCCTTCGCCCACGCCGGGGCCATGCCGTACCGCGGCAGGTACCGGGGGACAAGGTTCAGCAGGCCGGCCATCGCCGACGCTCCGGCGAACCACAGGATGGCGATGGTGCTCACGTCATACACCGTGCCGAAGCCCGGCCCGAGGTATTCGTGCGCCAGGAGCGCCAGTGCCCTGCCGTTGGCTTGTCCGCCCGGCAGGAACTCGTCCTCGGGAATCAGGACAACCGTGGTGAAGCTGCTGGTCACCAGGAAGGAACTCATGATCACGGCGGCGGTGGTCAGCATCCGCCGGGTCCCCTGGATCCGCCCGGCCGGGTTCTCCTGGGTGTCGGCCGCGCCGCCGCGGACCTGCGGCATCACCGCCACGCCGGTTTCAAAGCCGGACAGCCCCAGCGCCAGCTTGGGGAAGACGAGCAGGGCGATGGCTACCGCCATCAGCGGATTTCCGTGGGAGGTGTTAAGAGTCTGCCACCAGTCACCGACGGCCACCGGATGGGCGGCTGCCTCCGCGAGCGACCTCGCGATGACCACCACGTTGAGCCCCAGGTACAGGACCACCAGCACAACGGCGACGCCGATGGCCTCCTTGAACCCGCGCAGGAAAACGGCAGCGAGCAGGGCAAGCAGGACCAGCGTTACGGCCACCTCCTGGCCGTGCAGGGCGTCCGGTGCAAACGGATTCTCGATCAGGTGTGCCGTGGCATCGGCGGCGGACAACGTCATGGTGATCATGAAGTCGGTGGCCGCGAAACCCAGCAGCACCAAAACCAGGAGCTTGCCCCGCCACTTGGGGAGCAGCCGCTCCAGCATGGCAATGGACCCTTCGCCGCGGTGGCTCTCGCCGGCAACCCGGCGGTAGACGGGGAGGGCGCCGAACAGAGTCACGGCCACCAGGACAAGCGTTGCCAAGGGGGAGATGGCACCGGCCGCGAGCGCCGCGATGGCCGGCTGGTAGCCCAGCGTGGAGAAGTAGTCCACGCCGGTCAGGCACATCACCTGCCACCAGTGGTGCTTCTTTTGTTTGTCCGCGAGCCCGCCCGGCCCCTGATGGGTGCCCTTGGCATCCTCCAATCCATGCAGCAGCCAACTGCCAAGGGCCGCCTTCCGCGTCGCACGGAGTTCCGAGGGATCGGCAGGGGGTCTGCTCATGGTGGTCATGGGAGCCTTTCAGTCTGCGGCACAGCACCGCGGGCACAGCCGAATCTAGTACTGCCCACTCGCCCTGGAGCCGGATTCGGGCGGATCTTGACGCATCCTTAACGTCCGTATGACCAAAGCCACCAACCCCGGGAAAGGCCCGCACGGGACGCGGGGATCCGGGTGGGAGAATGGCGGCATGGCACGGGAACGGATAGTCATTGGCCTCAACGGCAGCGATGACGCAGAACTGCTCATCCGGCGCGCCGCCAGGATTCTCGAAAGGACCGACGGCGGCGAGCTGGTGGCCGTCCACGTCCGCACCACGGGGGGTACCGCGGGCGAGTCTCCCCAGGTTTTGGAGGCACAGCGGCGGCTGGTCAAAGACCTGGGCGGGACCTACCACACCGTTTCCGCGACGGATCCGGCCCGGGCCCTGCTCGATTACGCCCGCAAGTCCAGTGCCACCCATATTGTTGTGGGGCAGTCCCGCCGCGGACCGCTTGCCGGTGTGCTGGCAGGGTTGTTCGCCGGCGGCACCGTGGAAGCCCGGGTGGTCCGCGGTGCGGGCGACGTTGATGTCCAGGTAGTTCCCCGCGTCCCGCCCCAGCGGAACGCACCACGCCGGCGGCCTGACCTGGGCCGCACCAGGGTTGCCATTGGCTTTGCGCTCGCAGCAGCCCTGCCCGCCCTGCTGCAGCTGATGCTCGCAGCCTTCGACCACAGCGTTGCCACCGCCGTCCTGATCCAGCTTGCCGGCGCCGTTGCGGTGGCGCTGGTGGGCGGGTTATGGCCTGCCGTGGTCGGCGCGCTGTGGAGCAGCGTGCTGGTGAACTACTTTTCCACGCCGCCCCTGGGGGACCTGGCGATCAGTGATCCCCAGGACCTCCTCTCCCTGGCCGTTTTTGTGGGAGTGTCGGTGGCGGTCGCCGGGGTGGTGGACGGGTCTGCCCGCCGGTCCAAGGAGGCTGCCCGCGCGCAGGCGGAGGCGGCGACGCTGGGCGACCTCGCCCTGGGCGCCTCCCGTTCGGAGGACACCCTGGACGGGATCCTGGCGGAGGCCCTGGACGTTTTTGGTGCCACCGGTGCCGGCGTGTACAGCAGCCGGGAGGGCACAGCGCAAGGTTCGGGTCCGACGTCGGGACCCTCCGGAGTCCGCGGCGCAGACGGCAGGATCTGGTCGCTAGTGGCCGGCGCGGGGGATATCCCCGGGTGGGAGCGTGGCGTCACCGGACTGCCGGGCAGCACCGCGGAACCGGTCGACGCCGACACCCGGCTCGTGCTGTTCGGCAGGGAGGAGCCGGCAGTGGAAAGCCGGTTGCTGGGTGCGTTTGCGGTCCACGTGAAAGCCCAGCTGGAACGCCGCCAGCTGGCCGTCAGCCGGCGCGAGGTGCTGCGGCTGGCCGAAGGGAACTCCATGCGCACGGCGATCCTGCGGGCGGTGTCCCACGACCTGCGGACGCCCCTGGCGGGGATCAAGCTCGCCGCCGGTGGCTTGCTGCAGCGGACCGTCACCTATACGCCCGCGGAAGAACGGGAGCTGCTGGAAACCATTGACGAATGCACGGACCGGCTGGACCAGCTGGTGGGAAACCTCTTGGACATGTCAAGGATCACCGCCGATTCCGTCCGGCCGCTGCTGGGACCCGTGCGGTGGAGCGAGGTTGTTGCCCCGGCCCTGCGCGGGCTCCCGGACGGTACAGTCCGGGTGGAGCTGCCCGCCAACATGCCCACAGTGGAAGCCGACCCGGTGCTGCTGGACCGCGTGATCGCGAACATTGTGGAAAACGCCGTCAAATACGCGCCGGGTTCGGGGATCACCATCACCGGCACGTCCGACGGCATGGGGGCAGCCACGCTGGATGGCTATCCGTCCGGCGAACTGCGGATCATCGATCACGGCGCCGGTGTGCCCGCCGGGAAGGTGCTGGAGATGTTCCAGCCGTTCCAGCGGCTCCACGACCGGCCCCAGGCCACCGGAGTGGGACTTGGCCTGGCCGTCGCCGACGGGTTCGTCAGGGCCATGGGCGGCACGCTGACTGCACAGGAAACTCCCGGCGGCGGGCTGACCATGGTGATCAGGCTGGCCCTTTCCACCGGCTCGCCGGGTGCGCGCCACGCGGCCGGCCAGCCGCGGCAGGAGGCCATATGAACACGGACCAGGCTGATTCTTCCGGCACGCAGGGCGGCCGCCGTACCAGTGTGCTGGTTGTCGACGACGATCCCCACCTGTTGAAGGCACTCCGGATCACGCTCCAGGCCCACGGCTACGCCGTGGAGTCAGCGTCCGACGGCGGCACGGCCTTGCGTGCCGCTTCCCACCGTCCGCCGGACGTGATCATCCTGGACCTCGGACTGCCGGACCTGGATGGAGCGGAAGTCCTGCGGGAACTCCGTCGGTGGAGCAACCTGCCCGTACTGGTGCTGTCCGCACGCCACGGCTCATCGGACAAAGTCGACGCCCTGGATGCCGGTGCGGATGATTACATCACCAAGCCGTTCGGACTCGATGAGCTGTTGGCCCGACTGCGGGCGCTCCTGCGCCGCGTTCCGGATCCGGCGTCGGTACCCACGGTGGCCGCTACCTCCTTCACCGTGGACTTGGCCCAGCGGCAGGTCACGAGGGACGGGGACGTTGTCCGGCTGACGCCGACCGAATGGAACATCCTGGAACTGCTGGTCCGGAACCCTGCCCGGCTGGTGACCCAGCAGCAGCTGCTGTTGGACGTCTGGGGACCGGCCTACCAGACGGAAGCCAACTACCTGCGTGTGTACATGGCCCAGTTGCGGCGGAAGCTGGAGGTCGATCCCGGGAAACCCCGCCACCTCCTCACCGAACCTGGTGTGGGATACCGCTTTATGCCCTGAAAACTGCGGGGCATCAGGTTGCCGTGAACCCCTATGAAGGCGGCGGGAAGTGCGGCAGGATGTTGACTGTTCCGAATCCGAATCCGTTCTGTACTTCAAGGAGAACCGGCCATGCCAACGACGCTCAACCCCTACCTTGGCTTCCGCGAGAACGCCCGCGAGGCGATGACCTTCTACCAGTCCGTCTTCGGCGGCGACCTGGCCCTCAGCACGTTCGGGGAGTTTCACGCCAGCGAAGATCCGGCGGAAGCCGACAAAATCATGCACGGCATGCTGACCTCCAGCAACGGCCTGGTCCTGATGGGGGCGGACACGCCGAACGGTATGGACCTCGCGACCGGCAGCTCCATTTCGGTTTCGCTCAGCGGCGACGACGAAGCCGAACTGCGCGGCTATTGGGAAAAGCTGTCCGCCGACGGCGGCACGGTCACCGTTCCCCTGGAACCGGCGCCCTGGGGCGATATCTTCGGTATGTGCACCGACAAGTTCGGCACCGCCTGGCTGGTCAACGTCAACAACCCCCAGGCCGCTCCCGCGTCCTAGGCTCCCACGTCAAACCAGGGCATAGAACGACGGACCGAAGGCCTTCTCTGCCTAGGAGACACCGCTTATCCGCGAGTCCTTGAGCAAGGGCTGCACGCAATGCAACCATTGATGCGTGCAGCCCCGCAATCATTTAGGGGCCGCTCCGGGCTTGCCGGCCTGACCGGGAGCGGCAGTGCGGAACGTCACCCTGTACCTGGACGTCGACGGCGTCGTTTGCCCGTTCGGAGCAACGGGCAAGACGCCATGGGGTTCCGGCTGGATACTTGCGAACGCCGGCGTGCTCGAAGTGGCGTATGCGGGCCAGCTGGTTGACGGGCTGAACTGGCTTTCCCGGTTGCCTGGAGTCCGGTGCGTGTGGCTCACCAGCTGGGAGGAGATGGCCGCGGAATACTTGTGCCCCGCCATCGGACTTGCAGGCGGCCACTGGCCCTGCCTGACAGCGGATGGTGCCGGAACGGGGGAGGGGTGGTGGAAGCTTGCCGCCCTCCAGGAGGACCTGGTGGCCAACGCCCCGGATGGCATCGTGTGGATTGACGATCAGCTCCGCTATGAACAGGAAGCACTAGCGTGGGCCGGATTCCTGGGCCCACGCATCCTCACGGTGTCGCCCGATCCGCGCCGGGGAATCTCTCCCGCCGAACTGGCCGCCGTCGGTGCGTTTGTCACGGAGCATCTGTTTTTGACCTGATGCCAGGGACGCGTACGATCGATAGGGTTTCGCGCCGGTTCTGTTAACTCCACAGGTCATTTCACATGAACTGCAGGTGAATAATGTGTTGCAGGGCACGGCGGGTAGCGGAACTGCTGAACGTCGACTCTGCAGATTGGGCAACAGGTGGATATCACCTTTATGGTGGCGCTGGTCATCGGACTGGCATTATTTTTCGACTTCACAAATGGATTCCATGACACCGCGAATGCGATGGCTACGCCCATCGCCACCGGTGCCATTAAACCGAAGACCGCTGTGACGCTCGCCGCAATCCTGAACCTGGTCGGTGCCTTCCTCTCGACGGAAGTGGCCAAAACAGTCTCCGGCGGCATCATCCGGGAAGGCTCCGACGGTGTCCAGATCACGCCGGACATTATTTTCGCCGGCCTTATGGGTGCCATCCTCTGGAACATGATCACCTGGCTCAAGGGACTGCCGTCGAGCTCATCCCATGCACTCTTCGGCGGGCTGATCGGCGCGGCCATCGCCGGCATCGGGTTCAATTCCGTGAACCTGGAAACCCTGCTGCAGAAGGTCATCCTGCCCGCCATTTTCGCCCCGCTCATTGCCGGCCTTGTGGCGTACCTCTGCACGCGGCTCGCGTATGCCTTGACGTCCCGGCACGATCCTGAAACCGGCAGCAAGCTGACGCAGAAGCGGGGCGGGTTCCGCACCGGCCAGATCTTCACGTCCAGCCTCGTGGCGCTGGCCCACGGAACCAACGATGCACAAAAGACCATGGGCATCATCACCCTGGTGCTGATTTCCGCCGGCACCCAGTCCCCGGGTTCGGGCCCGCAGTTCTGGGTCATCACGGCATGCGCCCTGGCCATCGCCGTCGGCACCTACGCAGGTGGCTGGCGCATCATCCGGACCATGGGTTCCGGGCTCACCGAGGTCAAGCCTGCCCAGGGATTCGCAGCCGAGACCAGCACCGCCTCTGCCATCCTTGCGTCTTCCCACCTGGGTTTCGCCCTGTCCACTACCCAGGTGGCGTCCGGGTCCGTCATCGGGTCCGGAATGGGCCGTAAGGGCACCACGGTGCGCTGGAACATGGTGGGCAAGATCGCCCTGGGCTGGCTGTTTACACTTCCCGCCGCCGGCGTTGTGGGCGCGCTGACCGCGCTGCTCGTGAAGACCGGCGTGGTGGGTGTGGTGATTGCCGCCGTCGCCGGCACCGCTGCGGTGCTGTTTATGTTCGCCTACTCCCGCAAGTCCGCGGTGGGCCACCACAACGCCGTGGAAGTCGAAGAAGCGGGCCAGGCCGTCCGCTTTGCTAAGAAGAAAGCCTTCGCCCGGGCCCGCGCCAAGGCGAACCAGCACAAGGATGTTCAGCGATGAAGTGGTTGGAACTCTTGACAGTGGCAGGTGCCACCCTGGTGTCCGCAGTAACGGTTGTGGTCCTGTATTCGCTGGGCGTGCGGCTGACGGCCATCGCCGGTGACGCCCGGCAGGCCTCACCCCGCGCCAAACGCTACTTCGCCTACGCCTGCTTTGGCCTCTGCGGCATGGCTGTGATGTTCGGGCTGTACCTGATCATTCCTTACTTCAGCAAGTAGCCCTTCAGCCCGTCCACACCGCAGGGCTACTCTGGTTCCATGTCCAGGATCCAGTATTTTGTCGCGGCCTCCATCGACGGGTTCATCGCCACAACGAAGGATGATCTCGCCTGGCTTCTTGAGTTCGACGGCTTCGAGGGCGGCAAGGAAAGCTACGAAACCTTCATGGCCGGCGTCGGCTGCATTGTTATGGGCGGCGAGACGTATGCATGGCTGATGGAGCACGAACCCGGCAACTGGCCGTACCCTTCCACACCCTGTTATGTGTTTACCCGGCACGAGCACGTTGCCCCGGCCGGCACGGACATCACGTTCGTCCGCGGACCCGTCGAGGAGTTCATCCAGGATTTCAGGGACCACGCCGGCGGCTTGAACGTCTGGGTGGTGGGCGGCGGCAACCTCGCTGCGCAGTTCGCCAACGCGGGACTGCTGGATGACCTCATCCTTTCTGTCATCCCCGTGGTCCTGGGCGACGGCAAACGGCTGCTGCCATTGGAGGGCCCGACGTCGCCACTTGAGTTGACGGCGTCCCGCACCTTGGGACGGGGCATAGTGGAGCTCCGCTACACCTTCACCTCCCCGGACCCGGCCGGTTAGGAGCTTCCCGCCTGAGGCGCTTAGGCCACCGCGGACCCGTTGTCCCGCAGCATGTTGGTGATGCGTGCGGTGGAGAGGCGGCGGCCTTGTTCGTCGGTCATCACGATTTCATGCGTTGTCAGTGTCCGGCCCAGGTGGATCGCGGTGCACGTACCTGTCACGGTGCCCGCGGCGATTGCACGGTGGTGGGTGGCGCTCACTTCGATGCCCAGGGCGTGCCTGCCTGCGCCTGCGTGCATCCCGGCGGCGAAGGATCCCAAGGTTTCGGCCAGCACCACATGGGCGCCGCCGTGCAGGATGCCTGCCACCTGGGTGTTCCCTTCCACCGGCATGGTGGCCACCGTTCGTTCCGGGCTCATCTCGAGGAAGTGGATCCCCATCTTCACCACCAGGGCACCGATGCCCAGGCTGCCGAGCCAGTCGTGGAGGTGCGCCGGGATGCCTGCTGTGACCAATTCCTCAGTGAAGGGCCCGGGCGTGAAATTGTCCATCATGGGAACTAGGCTGGCACTTGTGAGTGAAACTACCAAACCGGCCCCTTTCCCGTCCGAGACCGCAGTGCTTGACGCTGATGCTGCCCTGCAGGACATCAACGTCCTGCCGGCCGGAGGCCAGGTTTCCGCCACGGAAGCCCCCGTGGTTCCCATCACCGGACAGCCGCGGCTCCTGGTGCTGGATGGCCACTCGATGGCGTTCCGCGCGTTCTTCGCCTTGCCGGCGGACAAGTTCTCCACCGCCAACGGTCAGCACACGAACGCCATCCACGGCTTCACGTCCATGCTCATCAACCTGATCAAGGAACAGAAGCCCACCCACATTTGTGTCGCCTTCGACGTCTCGGATGACACCACGCACCGCAAAGCCGAGTACAGCGAGTACAAGGGGGGACGCAACGAAACGCCCCGTGAGATGAGCGGCCAGATCGACCTCATCGACAAGGTCATGGGCGCCTGGGGCATCAAAACCATCAAACTGCCCGGCTATGAGGCCGATGACATCCTGGCCACCCTCGCCGCCATGGGGGAAAAGGCCGGTTTCGAGGTGCTGCTCGTCTCGGGCGACCGTGACGCCTTCCAGCTGATCACGGACAACGTTTTTGTGCTGTACCCGCGAAAGGGCGTCAGCGACATTCCCCGGATGGACGCGGCAGCCATCCAGGAAAAGTATTTTGTGACGCCCGCCCAGTATTCGGACCTGGCCGCTTTGGTGGGGGAGACCGCGGACAACCTCCCGGGTGTGCCGGGCGTCGGCCCGAAAACCGCGGCCAAGTGGATCAACCTTTACGGCGGTCTTGAGGGCGTCCTCGAGCACCTGGATGCGATCGGCGGCAAGGTGGGCGATGCCCTCCGGGAAAACGTGGAGGACGTCAAACGCAACCGACGCCTGAACAGGCTCCACACGGATCTCGAACTTCCGCTCACCCTGGACGATCTCGCGGAACCGCGGCCGGACGAAGCCGCGCTGGAGGCTTTGTTCGACGAACTTGAATTCAAGACCATCCGTACCCGGCTCTTTGCCCTGTACGGCAGTGAAGAGGTGGAATCTGCGGAGCGCGAAACCATCGCCGCGCCGGACTTCGTGACTCCCGCAGGGGCCGCCGAGCTGGGTGCCTTCCTGGCGGCCGGCGCTGGCAAGACGTCCGCAGTGGCCGTCGACCTGGTGCCCGGGCGGATCGGCGAGGACGCCGCCGCACTGGCCATCGTCCGCGACGATGCCGCCGTCTATGTCGACCTCGCCACGCAGGACGCCGCGGCCGAAAACGTCCTGGCGGACTGGCTGCGCGATGAAAGCTCGCCAAAGGTCATGCACGGCTACAAGGCTGCGTTGAAGGCCCTGTCCAGCCGTGGCCTGGGACTGGAAGGCGTGGTGGATGACACCTCAATTTCCGGATACCTCATCCAGCCGGACCGCCGCACCTATGAACTCGCCGAGTTGGCCCAGCACCACCTCAACGTCAGTGTTCCGTCCGAGGCCTCCAAGGCGGGCCAGCTGGAGCTGGCGTTCGACGGCGACGACGCCGCCGCTGCCGGCGCGCTGGTCCAGGTGGCGGCCGTGGTCCAGGCCCTGAGCCGGCACTTCGCATCAGAACTCACCGAACGCAAGGCTGGGGACCTGCTGACCACCCTGGAACTGCCCGTCAGCCGCGTGCTGGCCGACATGGAAACCGCGGGCATCGCCATTGACCTGCCGCGCATGGACGAGCAGATCGCCGATCTGGCCAAGGTGATCGACAACGCACAGGAACTTGCCTTCGCCGCGATCGGCCACGAGGTTAATCTGGGATCGCCCAAGCAGCTGCAGACCGTGCTCTTCGACGAACTCGAATTGCCGAAAACGAAGAAGATCAAGTCCGGCTACACCACCGATGCCGCGTCGCTGAAGAACCTGCTGGAAAAGACCGGCCACGAATTCCTGGTCCAGCTGATGGCGCACCGGGAGTCCTCGAAGCTGCGCCAGATGCTGGAGTCGCTCAAGAAGTCCGTGACGGAAGACGGCCGGATCCACACCACCTACGCGCAGAACGTGGCAGCGACGGGCCGGATCTCCTCCAACAACCCCAACCTGCAGAACATCCCCATCCGCAGCGAGGAAGGCCGTCGCGTGCGCGGCATCTTTGTGGTCAGTGACGGCTACGAGTGCCTGCTGTCCGCGGACTACTCACAGATCGAAATGCGGATCATGGCGCACCTTTCGGGCGACGCAGGCCTGATCCAGGCCTACCAGGACGGCGAAGACCTCCACCGGTTTGTGGGCTCGAACATCTTCCACGTGCCCACCGAAGAAGTCACCAGTGCCATGCGCTCCAAGGTCAAGGCCATGTCCTACGGCCTCGCCTACGGCCTGACCTCGTTTGGCCTGTCCAAGCAGCTGGAAATTTCCGTGGACGAGGCCCGCACCCTGATGAAGGAGTACTTCGACCGGTTCGGCGCCGTCCGCGACTACCTCCGCGGAGTGGTGGACCAGGCCCGGGTGGACGGCTACACGGCCACCATCGAGGGGCGACGCCGCTACCTGCCGGACCTCACCAGCACGGACCGGCAGCTGCGCGAAAACGCGGAGCGCATCGCACTGAACTCACCCATCCAGGGATCGGCCGCGGACATCATCAAACGCGCCATGCTTGGCGTGCACGCTGAACTGGCGGCGCAGGGCTTGAAGTCGCGCATGCTCCTGCAGGTCCATGACGAACTGGTCCTCGAAGTCGCCGCCGGCGAACGTGTTGCGGTGGAGAAGCTCGTCACCGAGCAGATGGGCTCCGCCGCGGACCTCAGCGTCCCGCTGGATGTCCAGATCGGCGTGGGCCCCAGCTGGTACGACGCCGGCCACTAGGCTGCTGGAACGGGCTGCTCGGAAACGAATGAGCTGCCGGGAACGAATGGGCGGGGCGCGATGGACAAGTACGACGTCAAGAAACAGTTCAAGGATCTGTACGCGCCCCGGGCCCGGGACTTCGAGGTGGTTACCGTCCCTCCGCTGAGCTACCTGATGCTGGACGGGCAAGGTAATCCGGGGACGGCCCCCGCCTACGCCGCCGCCCTCGAGGCCCTGTATTCGGTGTCGTACGCCGTCAAGTTCGCCAGCAAGCACGCGGGCCGGGACTACGTCGTCGGGCCGCTGGAGGGCCTGTGGACAGCAGACGATCCGGACGCCTTCACCAGGGGTGAGAAGGACAGCTGGAAGTGGACCATGATGATCCATCAGCCAGGCTGGATCGGCGCCGCCGATGTGCAGGAGGGTATCGCGGAGGCGGCGGCGAAAAACGCTCCGGGGCTGGACCTGCTCCGCCTTGAGACCCTCGATGAAGGCCTCTCGGTGCAGATCCTGCACATCGGCAGCTACGACGACGAGGCCCCCACGCTGCGCCGCCTGCACAGTGAGTACATGCCGGCCAACGGTTTCGGATTTGCCGGCCTGCACCACGAGATCTACCTCAGTGACGCGCGGAAGGTGGCACCGGAAAAGCTCAAAACCATCCTCCGGCAACCCGTGCGGCGGCTCTGAGGCATGTCCCTGCGGCTCTGCGGAACTTCCTGCCTGCGGGCGTGTTGCTGCTGGCCAGGCCCCGGATTCATTGGTTAGGCTCGGCGGTGTGGCTGAACTGAGTGATGACTACGAAATCCGGCGCTTCCCAGCGGCATCCAAGGGCGAGGCGGGTTATCCGGACGCCGAATCATGGGTGAAGGCGGTCGCATTTGGCTTCCATGAATCCACGCGGACACCGGAGCATGTTGCCAAGTCCTTGGAGACCTACGCAGCTGACCGGCGGATCTTCACCGGCGCCTACCAGACGCGGGAAGTTGCGCCTGGGTCGCTCCCCGCGAACGTACCGGTGGCAACCTTCGGCACCCTGCGCAAAACACTCAACATCGGCTTCGGCCGGCTGCTGGAAACGCAACTGGTCACAGCCGTGACGGTCCGGACCTCACATCGGCGGCGCGGCTTGCTGCGCCGGATGATGTCCGAGGACCTGGCCATGGCGAAAAACGATGGCCTGGCAATGGCCGCCCTGACAGCGTCAGAAGGCTCCATCTATGGGCGCTTTGGCTACGGCGTGGCCAGCTTCGAACGGACCGTGAAAGTGGACACCACCGCCCGGTTCCGGCTCAACCATCACGCCGTCGGTACCGTGGACGTCGCGGACCCGCGAGTGCTGCTGGATCTGGCGCCGGTGGTTTTCGACCGCGTGCACCGCCTGACGCCGGGATCGATCGGCCGCCAGGACTGGTATCGCCAGCTTGCTTCAGGGTCCTTGGGCCGCGAGGGCAAGGAAGATCCTGCCGTCAAGGCGGCACTGCACTACGGCCCCGACGGCGCCGTGGACGGCTACGTCTCTTACAAATTCCTTGGCTGGGACACCGAGCCCTACACCATGCAGGTGGTGGACCTCGTGGCGGCCACGAACGAGGCGTACCTGGAGCTCTGGCAGTTCCTGGCCGCCATCGACCTGGTGGAACGCATCACGTGGGACGAAGCACCGCTGGATGACCCGCTCACGTGGGCACTGGCCGATCCCCGCTGCATCGACTCCTCAGACAGCCGGGACATGCTCTGGCTCCGCATCCTGGACGTGGCCCAGGCGCTGGAAGCCCGGCATTACCCGCTGGACGGCAGACTGCTGCTCGAGGTGCAGGACCCGCTTGGTCTCACGGCGGGAACGTTTGCCGTGGAGGTCAGCGGCGGCGAGGCCGCCGTCGTGCGTCTGGAAGCTGCGCAGGATCCGGACCTGACGCTGGATGTCTCCGCGCTGTCATCCATCTACCTCGGTGCTGTCAGCCCGGTGACGCTGACGGCGGCGGGCCGGATCCGTGAACACACCCGGGGCGCGGCGCTCCGGGCCCGAGGGATGTTCGCGGTGGAACGCGCCACGCACTGCCTCACGCACTTCTGAGCCCCGGCATTGCAGGCACGCTCGGCCAGGGCCGGTCGTTGCCATGCGCTTTGACCCTCGTTGGCCGCTGCGACTAGAATAAGTGGGCGCGTACTACGTGCGCGTTTCTAGAATCCACAAATCAGGAAGACCCGGAAGATCCCTGCGATCGCCCGAAGACCTGCGCCTGCGTTCCATAACGTGGGCGCGGCGGTCTGCCTGACCGACTAACTATCCACAACGGAGCCCCTACTACATGACCATCACCTCCACCGAGAAGCCCGGTACCCCCGTAGTCGCCATTAACGACATCGGTACCGCTGAGGACTTCCTCGCAGCAGTCGACGCCACCATCAAGTACTTCAACGACGGAGACCTCGTCGAAGGTACCGTCGTCAAGGTCGACCGCGATGAAGTTCTGCTCGACATCGGTTACAAGACCGAAGGTGTCATTCCCTCCCGCGAGCTGTCCATCAAGCACGACGTTGATCCCGGAGACGTTGTCTCCGTTGGCGATCTCGTCGAAGCCCTGGTGCTCACCAAGGAAGACAAAGAAGGCCGCCTGATCCTCTCCAAGAAGCGGGCTCAGTACGAGCGCGCCTGGGGCGACATCGAGAAGGTCAAGGAAGAAGACGGTGTTGTCACCGGTACCGTCATCGAGGTTGTCAAGGGTGGTCTTATCCTCGACATCGGTCTGCGCGGCTTCCTGCCCGCATCCCTCGTCGAGATGCGCCGTGTGCGCGACCTCGCTCCGTACATCGGTCAGAAGATCGAAGCCAAAATCATCGAGCTGGACAAGAACCGCAACAACGTTGTGCTGTCCCGCCGTGCCTGGCTCGAGCAGACCCAGTCCGAGGTCCGCTCCACGTTCCTCAACAAGCTGGAAAAGGGCCAGGTCCGTCCCGGCGTCGTTTCCTCCATCGTCAACTTCGGTGCCTTCGTGGACCTGGGCGGCGTAGACGGCCTCGTTCACGTTTCCGAGCTGTCCTGGAAGCACATCGACCACCCGTCCGAGGTTGTCGAAGTTGGCCAGGAAGTCACTGTCGAGGTTCTCGAAGTCGACCTGGACCGCGAGCGTGTTTCACTGTCGCTCAAGGCTACGCAGGAAGATCCGTGGCAGACCTTCGCCCGCACCCACGCCCTCGGGCAGGTTGTTCCGGGTAAGGTCACCAAGCTCGTTCCGTTCGGTGCGTTCGTACGCGTCGAAGACGGCATCGAAGGCCTCGTGCACATCTCCGAACTGGCAGTCCGCCACGTGGAGCTGGCTGAGCAGGTTGTCTCCGTTGGTGACGAGCTGTTCGTCAAGGTCATCGATATCGACCTCGAGCGCCGCCGCATCTCCCTCTCCCTCAAGCAGGCCAACGAGGGCGTTGACGCCGAGTCCACCGAATTCGATCCGGCTCTCTACGGCATGTCCGCTGAGTACGACGAAGAGGGCAACTACAAGTACCCGGAGGGCTTCGACCCGGAGTCCAACGAGTGGCTTGAAGGCTACGAGAACCAGCGCGCCGTTTGGGAGCAGCAGTACGCTGACGCCCAGACCCGCTGGGAAGCACACAAGAAGCAGGTTGCCCAGCACGCTGCCGACGACGCTGCAGCTGCAACGTCCGGTGACAGCGATTCCGGCACCACCAGCTACTCCTCCGAGCCTGCTGCCGAGTCCAACGCCGGGGCCGGTACCCTTGCTTCGGACGAGGCTCTTGCAGCTCTGCGCGAGAAGCTGACCGGCAACTAATTCCGCCTCTCCCTTTACCGGGAACAGCTGAATAGCCACGAAAGGACCCCCGCCGTTTGGCGGGGGTCCTTTTGCGCGTAGGCGTTGTCCGACAGCTTGGGGCCCAGCCAGCACCAAACCAACCGGCGCCAGGGTCAGCCGCGGGCGGGGTCGATGTTCGGGTTGAGGTGGAAGAAGTTCGTGGGGTCGTACTGCCTCTTGACGGCGACGAGGCGCTGCCAGTTTTCCCCCCAGCCGCGCCGGCTCACCTCCGGCCCCGTGTCCGCTTCAACGTTGAGGTAGCTGCCACCCGGCACATAGGCGTCCAGAGCTTGTGCCGTTCGTTTCGTCCACTCGATCATGGACTGGTCGTCTACGGAGTTGTCCCACGACGTCGGCAAGTCGTACGCGAACTGGGCTGTTCGGTGGGCGAAGGCGGTAGCAGAACCGGCCACGTCGCCGATCGCTCCACCCAGATGGTGGAAATCGATCTCCAGGGCCGGGTGGGGTGCATTGGCGAAGGCCTCCACTGACAGGTCGACGGCGGCCCGTGGCAGTGCTTCCATCAGGCCGGTCTTCATGTAGTAGCGGCGGCCCCACGGATACTCCTCGTCAGACATCGACTGCATGAACAGGAACGGCCGCGGGCCGCTGAGATCAATGCTCGGTGGACCGTATTCGCGCAGGGGCAGCACGGCCGCCAAACCGTCAGGAATGTCCCCGCACCACATCCCGGCCACGCCGACGGCTGGCGCTCCATGCATCGCTTCCGGATACGGATCGCTCCGGGGGACGTTGAAGAGGAATATCAGGGATGTGAGTTCGCGAGGCGCGTCTGCAGCGAAGTCAAGGTAGCGCTCGAAAACCTCGTGGACCTGCTCAAGAGGCCAGGCAAGCAGCAGGGCAAGCACGTCCCGGCGTACCTCCTGGGCCTGGAACTCGAATCCCGTGACGATGCCGAAGTTGCCGCCGCCTCCGCGCAGTGCCCAGAACAGCCCGGTGTTGTCATCTGCCGAGGCGTGCAGGAGATTGCCGTCAGCGGTCACCACTTCCGCAGAGATCAAGTGGTCGATTGTCAGCCCGTACCTGCGCATAAGCAGTCCGACCCCGCCGCCGAGGGCAAGGCCTCCAATGCCGGTATGCGAGACGACTCCCGACGGAACCGCGAGACCGAATTCCTGCGTGTGCTGGTCGATCTCTCCGAGAAGGCAGCCGCCTCCCACCCGGACCCTCCGGGAGGCAGGGTCGACACTGATGTCCTTTAGCCCCGCCAAAGAAATCACCATCCCCCCGTCGCTGGTGCCGAAGCCGGGCAGGCTGTGACCGCCGCAACGTACGGCAGCCTCAAGCTGGTGCTCGCGCGCGAAGCGGACCGCGGTCTGGACTTCCGCTGCGTCCGTGCAGGTGGCGATGAGTGAAGGCTGGCGGTTGATCATCGCGTTCCAGACCCTGCTTTGTCCGGCATAGTCCGCCTCCCCGGGCGTTGTGACGGGCAGCCTCAGGGCCGAACGAAGCCGGGAGACCTGTTGTTCGGTGACCGGGTGAGGAACAGCAGCGTCCATCCCCTGATGCTATTCCTGCGGAATGCCTGCGGGAAGACTGGCCTGATGACGTTCCGGAGGCTGGAGGAGCCCAAGGCGGGCGCGGACCGAACCACGTTCCTCGGAGAGGGTCGCGCCGGCCGAACGCAGCAGCGCCTGGGCCGCCCGGTTGGCGGGAGTCGTTGCCGCCTCGAGCACGGTGGCACCAGCGGCTGCGGCCGCGGCGGCCACGAGCTTGAGGGCCAGGCCGCCGAGGCCTTGGCCCCGGAAACTCCGGCCCAGCCAGATGCCGGTCTCCACGACGCCGGGTCTTGTGCGCTTCAGCCTGATGGAGCCGGCGATCCTGCCACCGTCCACGATGGCCCAGCTCTTCTCCTGGGACGCGCCGTCGAGGCCCGCCATGGCGTCACGGTGGTATTTCCGGAACCATTCGATCCGTTCGGCATTCCAGCCCGTCCCGTTGCCCAGCGGCGGGGTGACTTCGTCAGGGTCCGCGTCCAGCTGCGCCAGCCCCAGCAGCCGCTCCAGCATGGGGTCGTCGACGTCTGCCAGACGGACTTCAGGGCAGCGGGACATCGATCCACTCCGTTCCGGCCGCCGTGAGCACGGTTCTCCCGGCGGTGAGCGACAACACGCGATCGGTGGCGGCAGAAACTTCCGCAGCCTCGTCACGCACAGCCAGGCGAAGGACCGTGTCCTGCGCTCCGTAGGTGGTTTCCGCCATCACAAACCCCGCCGCGCGAAGGTCGTTCTCCAGCCGTCCCGCGGCGGAGTGCGGCACCGACGCGGAACAGATCCGCAGCCGGCTGCGGCGAACCAGTGGGGCCCGTTCCAGGGCCGCGGAAACCGACTCGGAATATGCACGCACCAACCCACCCGCCCCCAGCAGGATCCCGCCGAAATAGCGCACGACGACGGCACTGACGTCGCTGAGGTCCGTCACGCCCGGCGCCGTTTCCCTTTTGATGATGGCCTCCAGCATGGGGGTGCCGGCCGTGCCGGAGGGCTCTCCGTCGTCATTGGAGCGCTGGATGTCCCGGTCCGGCCCCAGGACGAACGCCGAGCAGTGGTGGCGGGCATCGTGGAACTCGCGGCGCAGGGCGGCCACCAGGTCCCGCGCGGTGTCCTCATTGTCGGCGCGGCGCAGCACGGTAATGAACCTGGAGCGTTTGATCTCGATCTCGTGCCGGAACTCCGGCCCCGACGCGAGGGTGGTGTAGGCGGTGGCCCGGCTGTCTTGCTCTTGCACCGCCCTAGTCTAGGCCCCACCGACTCCCTGACTTCGCTGCGCTCACCCAGGGAACCCTGGCGGAGTGGGCCCACTAGTAGGGTGGTTGGATGCTGAAGATCGGTTTGACGGGCGGCATCGCCTCAGGGAAGTCAGTGGTCGCCACACGCCTTTCCGAGCTCGGTGCGGTGCTGGTGGACGCGGACGCGCTGGCCCGGGACGTGGTCGAGCCGGGAACGCCCGGGCTGGCCAGCGTGGTGGAAGCGTTTGGAGCGGAAATGCTCGACGGCGACGGCCGGCTGGATCGGGCCAGACTGGGTTCCGTGGTGTTCGGCAATCCCTCGCAACTGGCCGTGCTGAACGGCATTGTGCACCCGCTGGTCCGGGCCGCCGCGGCCAGGATCATCGCCACAGCCCCGGCCGGCGCCATTGTGGTCCAGGACATTCCACTGCTCGTGGAGACGGGCCAGGGGAGCGGCTTCCATCTTGTCCTTGTGGTGGACGCGCCCGATGACGTCAGGATCGCCCGGATGCTCGACCACCGCGGCATGACGGCCGAGGACGCCCGGTCACGGATGGCTGCCCAGGCCTCGCGCGAGGCGCGGCTGGCCGCTGCCGACGTCGTGCTGGACAACTCCGGATCACTGGCGGACGTGACGGCGCAGGTGGACCGGCTCTGGGCCGAACGACTGGTGCCGTTCGCGCGCAATCTCCGGCGCGGCGTCAGGGCGGTCAGGGCAGGCATGGCAGTCTTGTCGGTGCCGCAGCAGGATTGGGCGGTCCAGGCTGCACGGCTTGGCGCCCGAATCACGGCCGCAGCACCGGACGACATCCTGGCTGTGGACCATATCGGCTCCACAGCCGTGCCTGGCCTGGCCGCCAAGGACGTCATCGACCTCCAGGTCACGGTGTCCGATCTCAACGCCGCGGACCGGATCGCACCGCTGCTGGCCGCTGCTGGCTTCCCGGCCGTGCCGGGGGTTGGCTTCGACACTCCGAAACCGACGGATCCGGACCCGGCGCAGTGGCAAAAACGCTTCCATGCCAACGCGGACCCCGGCCGCCCCGCCAACGTGCACGTACGGGCGGCCGGATCGTCCGGCTGGCGCTACGCGCTGCTCTTCCGCGACTGGCTCAGGAACGACCCGGAAGCCGCCGCCTTGTATGAAGACCATAAACGCGCGTTGACCGAACAGTTTGCCGGCAGTAAAGGTACCCACGCCTATGCGGAGGCGAAGGAGCCGTGGTTCACGGACGTCGCATGGCCGCGTATGGACGGTTGGGCCGCGCGCACGGGGTGGGTGCCGCCGTCGTACATCACCTGAACTCCCGGCCGCTGTGGCTGGCTGTTCGCCGGTAACTTATCCGGCTTTCACTGTCGGTCCCCGGTTGTAGATTAGATGCATGAGCCTTGCCCAGGAGATCAACCGCGTCGTCGCTCCGTTTGAAGTCATCAGCGAGTTCCAGCCGGCCGGCGACCAGCCTGCCGCCATCATCGAACTCACGGAGCGGATCAGGAATGGCGAAAAGGACGTTGTCCTGCTTGGCGCCACCGGTACCGGCAAGAGTGCCACCACGGCTTGGCTCATCGAACAGGTCCAGCGGCCCACGTTGGTCATGGTGCAGAACAAGACCCTGGCCGCCCAGCTCGCCAACGAATTCCGTGAACTCCTGCCCAACAACGCGGTGGAGTACTTCGTTTCGTACTACGACTACTATCAGCCTGAGGCCTACGTAGCGCAGACGGACACCTTCATTGAGAAGGACTCGTCCATCAACGAGGAGGTGGAACGGCTCCGCCACTCCGCCACCAATGCGCTGCTGACCCGCCGGGACGTTATTGTGGTGGCCACGGTGTCCTGCATCTACGGCCTGGGCACGCCGGAAGAGTACATTGCCGGCATGGTCACGCTCCGCAAGGGGGCGCAGATGAACCGCGACGACCTGCTCCGGAAATTCGTCTCCATGCAGTACGCGCGCAACGACATGGACTTCCACCGCGGCACGTTCCGGGTCCGCGGCGACACCGTGGAAATCATCCCTATGTACGAGGAACTCGCCATCCGCATCGAATTCTTCGGAGACGAGATTGAGAACATCCATACTCTCCATCCGCTGACTGGCGAACTGATCCGGGACGAGGAGGAAATGTACGTCTTCCCGGCCTCGCACTATGTGGCCGGGCCCGAGCGGATGGCCCGGGCCATCAAGCGGATCGAGGACGAACTCGCCGAACGCCTGGCCGTCCTGGAAAGCCAGAACAAGCTGGTGGAAGCGCAGCGGCTCCGGATGCGCACGACCTACGACCTCGAAATGATGCAGCAGATGGGCTTCTGCAACGGCATCGAAAACTACTCGTCGCACATCGACGGCCGTGCCCGCGGGACCGCTCCGCACTGCCTCATCGACTACTTCCCGGACGACTTCCTGCTGGTGATCGACGAATCCCATGTCACCGTGCCGCAGATCGGTGCCATGTACGAGGGCGACATGTCCCGCAAGCGGAACCTCGTGGACTTCGGCTTCCGCCTGCCGTCGGCCATGGACAACCGACCGCTGAAATGGGACGAGTTCCTCCAACGCGTGGGCCAGACGGTCTACCTGTCGGCCACTCCCGGCAAGTACGAACTCGGCAAGGCTGACGGCTTTGTGCAGCAGATCATCCGGCCCACCGGACTGATCGACCCCGAGGTGGTAGTCAAGCCCACCAAGGGCCAGATCGATGACCTCCTCGGCGAGATCAAGACCCGCACGGCAAAGAACGAACGCGTCCTGGTCACCACCCTGACCAAGAGGATGGCTGAGGACCTCACCGACTACCTGCTGGGCCACGGCATCAAGGTCGAATACCTGCACTCGGACGTGGACACCCTCCGACGCGTTGAACTGCTCAGGGAACTCCGGATGGGTGTCTTCGACGTCCTGGTGGGCATCAACCTGCTTCGCGAAGGCCTGGACCTGCCCGAGGTCTCCCTCGTGAGCATCCTGGACGCGGACAAGGAAGGCTTCCTGCGCTCGGCGACTTCGCTGATCCAGACCATCGGCCGTGCTGCCCGCAACGTCTCCGGCGAGGTCCACATGTACGCGGACCGCATCACCGACTCCATGGCCAAGGCTATCGACGAGACCAACCGGCGCCGCGCGATCCAGGTTGCCTACAATACGGAACGGGGCATCGATCCGCAGCCGCTGCGGAAGAAGATTGCCGACATTACCGACCAACTTGCCAAGGAAGACGCCGACACCCAGGAGCTGCTCAACAACAACCGGCTGGCCAAGGGCGCCAAACGTGGCAAGTCTGCGGCCAAGGGCGCGGCACAAGTCCGCAAGGACGGCCTCGCCGCGGCACCGGCCGAAGACCTCGTGGGCCTCATCGAACAGCTGACCGAACAGATGCACGGCGCTGCCACCGAACTCCAGTTCGAGCTGGCGGCGCGGATCCGGGACGAGGTCAGTGACCTTAAGAAGGAACTCCGCCAGATGCAGGCGGCCGGCCACGCCTAGTCCACCCCCGGGCGTCGAAGGGACGTGGCAGTCGGGGCATGTTTCCGCATGTCGGGACGCCTGCTGTACAGTTAACGTCACGTAGGGGAGTATCCCGAGCGCTACGATCGTCAACACGCCAGGCACAGTTGCCTGGCCGGGCGTAGCGGGCCGCCATTTCAGCACCAAGTGCACAGGCTGGCCGGAGAGACTTACACCATTTCTCTGTACCCTGCGAAAGGCTAACCTGTGCCCGAACTACCCGTGTGGTTCGAGGTCGGCTCACTTGTCGTCCTTGGCCTGATCCTCCTCATTGACCTTCTGCTGGTCGTCCGACGCCCCCACGAGCCTTCCATGAAGGAAGCCGGCCTGTGGGTTGCGTTCTACGTCTCCCTGGCCCTGCTGTTCGCCGGGGCCATGTTCTTCTTTACTGGCGCCGAATTCGGCGGCCAGTTTGTGGCCGGCTGGGTCACTGAATACAGCCTCAGCATCGACAACCTGTTTGTCTTCATCATCATCATGGCCCGCTTCTCCGTGCCCCGTAAGTACCAGCAGGAAGTCCTGATGGTGGGCATCATCATCGCCCTGATCCTGCGCGGCATCTTCATCCTCCTCGGCGCCATCGTGATCGAGCAGTTCAGCTGGGTGTTCTACATCTTTGGCGCGTTCCTGCTCTGGACCGCCTGGAAGCAGGCCCAGGACGAAGGCGAGGACGAAGAGGACAAGGAAAACCCGCTCATCGCCCGGATCCGCAAGGTCATCCCCATGTCGGAGAAGTTCGACGGCGGCAAGCTGCGCACCACGGTGGACGGCAAGAAGGTCTTCACTCCCATGCTGATCGTGTTCATCACCATCGGCCTGACCGACCTCCTTTTCGCCGTCGACTCGATTCCGGCGATCTTCGGCCTGACCCAGAGCCCGTTCATCGTTTTCACCGCCAACCTGTTCGCCCTGATGGGCCTGCGCCAGCTGTACTTCCTGCTGGGTGGCCTGATGAACCGCCTGATCTACCTGAAGCACGCGCTGTCCTTCATCCTGGCGTTCATCGGTGTGAAGCTGGTGCTCCACGCCATGCACGTGAACGAACTGCCGTTCATCAACGGCGGCAACCACATCGAGTGGGCCCCGGAGATTCCGACATTCGTCTCCCTGGCCGTCATCGTGGGCACCATCATCGTTGCCGTGATTGCCAGCCTCATGAGCTCCAAGGCAAAGACGGCCCACCTGGACCCCCGCCTCGAGGAAGACGCCAAGAAGAGCCTCAGCGAAGCCGAGTAGGCTGTCGCGTTTCGTTGACGCACACTGCATTTCCACTGATCCCGGCCGCATTGCGGCCGGGATCAGTGGCTTAACTGCCCCCTGTAGGACCTGGCCGCCCAGGACTATGCTCGGACCATGGCCCGCACGCTGATGACGGAAAGAGGAGTGCGCCACGTGCAGCGGCGCACCGTGGCGCTGCTGAGCGCGGCCCAGGTTTTCGCCGGCATCGGCACGGGAGCAACGGTTTCCATCGGCTCAATCCTGGCCGTGGAACTTTCAGGTTCCAGCGTGTGGGCGGGTGCCGTTGCCACGGTTATGACATTGGGGGCCGCGCTGACAGCACTGCCCCTTGCTTCGCTGGCGGACCGGCGGGGCCGTCGGGCCGGGCAGGTCACGGGGCTTTCCGCCGCCCTGGCCGGCACAGTTCTGATAGTGCTGTCGGTGGTGTCCGGCTTGTTCGTCCTGCTGGTGCTGGGGGCGGTGGGCATCGGGGTGGGTACCGCGGCCAGCCTGCAGGCACGCTTCGCCGCCGTCGACCTTGCAGACGCTGAACACCGTGGCAGGGCGCTTTCCGCAGTGGTGTGGGCTGTGACGGTCGGTGCCGTGGCCGGACCCAACCTGATCCAGCCCGGCACCGTGGTTGGCCTGGCCCTCGGCCTGCCTCCCGTCGCCGGACCGTTCGTGATCTCCGCAGCCGGACTCCTGCTGGCCATTGTGCTGCTTTTCGCTGGCCTCAGGCCGGACCCGCTCCTGCTCGCGCGGGAAATCGCCGCCCAGGATGTTACCACTCAGGAACATGCCGCGCTGGATCTCGACGCCCAGCCAGCTGGCGGGAAGATGCAGGGCACGCCACCACGTACGGCAAATCAGCAAGTCGCCACCGCGCGCAACGCAGTCGGGGGAGCCCTCGTCCGCGGGCTGCGGGCAATCCGTCAGTCCAGGGCTTCCTGGCTGGCGCTTGCCGCCGTCGTCGGAGCGCACGCCGTGATGGTGGGCGTGATGTCCATGACCCCGCTGCATTTGCAGGAACTCGTGGCCGGGCCTGGTGCCTCCCATGCCGGCCACGCCGCGTCCGGCGATGTCCTGGTGATCATCGGCTTCACCATCTCCCTGCATATCGCAGGCATGTTCGCGTTGTCGCCGGTTATGGGCTGGCTGACGGACAAGGCAGGCAGGACTGAGACCATCATGATCGGCTTCGCCACGCTGATCGCAGCCGTCGCCGTCGCCGGATTTGGCCAGACGTCCACTGTTGCGGTGGCCGTGGGGCTTGTGCTGCTGGGCATGGGCTGGTCTGCGGCCACCATTTCCGGGTCCACGCTGCTGGCGGAGAGCGTCCCCCAGGAGTCCCGCGTGGTGGTCCAGGGGGTGTCGGACATGCTGATGGGCGCCGCAGGTGCGGTGGGCGGGGCCACTTCCGGACTGATCCTTAGCTGGGCCGGCTACCTGGGGCTCAACATGGCAGGCGGACTGGTGGGGGCTGCCGTCCTGACCGCCGCCGTCGTTGCCCTGGTGGCGCGCCGCCGCAGCCCGGCGGCCGGCTCAGCTGCCGGCTGAGCCGGCACCCGAGCGCACCATACCCAGCAGCCGCCCGAAAATAGCCTCGCCGTCGTCCGCTATGCCGTCATGGTGGAAGTCGGCCGTCTCCCATACCCGGAGTCCGCGCACAGCGGCCGCCGTCTCCAGTGACAGGCTGCGGTCCACGTAAATGTCGTCCTGGTAAACCGCGGCGGCGACCGGCACGCTGTTCGCGGCCAACTGTGTGGGGTCATACAGCGGCTTCCAGTCAGCTTTGGTGGCCAGCAGATGGGCCACCTGCCGCAGCGGCACCAAGGCGGGATCCTGTTCGAAATACCACGGGTACACCATCTCGCCGGTCAGCAGCAGCGTCTCCGCATCCGGGTGGAAGGCCGGATGTTCCTGCAGCACACGCCAGGCAGCCCAGTCGGTCGCCTGTCCCTGCCCGTAGATGGATTCATGCAGCAGCGCATAGAGCGGGTTCGCCAGGCGGGACACGATGCCCTGGACCTGCTCCAGGAAGGCATCGGAGAGCCTGTTCCCGTGTGGTGTCTCGGTGAAGGCGTCTTCCAGCAGGTAGTGCAGGCCGTCCACCCGCGTGTTTCCGCCCAGGAAGGAGCCCACCATCTGGAACCGTTCAACCGTGAGCCGGCCGCCGTCGGGAAGGAACTCCTCTGTCTGCCGAAGGTGCGATGCGATCGCGTTCACTGTCCGGCGGTCCTCCGGATACCAGCTGAAGTACTCGGTGTTGCGCGCTGCAACGCGCGCGAACGTGGCGCGGTAGACGTCGTCGGCATGGCCGGCGAGCGGCGCAAGTCCGCCCGTGATGAGAGCCTCCTTCAGCCCGTCCGGGGCAAAAGACAGGTACGTCAGCGCGCAGAATCCGCCGTAGCTTTGGCCGTAGATGCTCCAGGGACCGGAGCCGAGCGCCGCGCGGATGAGCTCCGCGTCGGCCACGATGGAATCCGCACGGAAATGCTCAAGGTACGCAGCCTGTGCTTCGGCCGTTCCGCGCGCGGCCAGCGTGTTCCGGTCAAGGGGGGTCGACAGCCCGGTGCCGCGCTGGTCCAGCATCAGGATCCGGAAGTCCCGGGCAGCCGCCTTGCTCCAGCCGCCCAGCGAAGCCAGCCGGTTGCCGCGGCCGCCCGGCCCGCCCTGGAGGAACACCAGCCAGGGAAGCTCTTCGGCTTCAGCCTGGGTGTGGGCCGACGAGACGTACTCACGGGCGAAGACAGTGATGGTCCCGGGGTCGTCGCCGCTCCCTGGAGCGAAGTGGTCCAAGGGAACGGTGAAGTAGTGCTCGGCGGTGCGCATGCCACGGAATTCGTGCCGCGCCTTCACAAAATGCGGGACAGGGGTCCGCGTTTGCGTCGTTTGAAAGGAAGCGTCCTGCTCAGCCACGGATGGACGCTGCCGTTCTCGTGCCAAAGCTCTCCAGCGCGTCGCCGGTCAGCCGGAACGTGGACCAGCCATCCAGGGGGCGGGCGCCGAGACTGCGGTAGAAGTTGATGGACGGTTCGTTCCAGTCCAGGACGCTCCACTCAACCCGGGCGTAGCCCCTCTCGACGGCGGTGGCGGCCAGGTGCTGCAGGAGCGCCTTGCCGTGGCCCTCGCCGCGGGCGTGCGGGCTGACGTAGAGGTCTTCCAGGTAGATGCCGTGGACGCCTTCCCAGGTGGAGTAGTTCAGGAACCAGAGCGCGAAACCCCGGACCTCGCCTGCGCTGTTCTCAGCCATCGTGGCAAACACGCGCGGGTTCTCGCCGAACAGGACCTCAGCCAGCATTTCCGGTGTGTTGCGGACCGCGTCCGGTTCCTTCTCGTAGATGGCCAGTTCGTGGATCATCTGCAGAATGGCGGGGACGTCTTGCCGGGTGGCGGGGCGGATTACACTCATGGTCCGAGTTTACTAGCGGGGCCGTGATCCTTACTGCCAGGCTCCCTAGTGCCAGTGAAGCTGCGATGTCCCGTAGCGGACGGGTCCCTTGCTGTACTCCAGCGGCACGCCGTCCGCCATGATGGGCAGCCCAACGTATCGCAGGCGGCCGTAGGGGCTGTCCATCACGCGGAGTTCCGGGTCAGGCAGGGAACCGCCGTGACTGGCCACTGCGGGCAGCCGGAACAATTCTTCAGCGGTGCGGGCCAGGGAAAGCCGTGCAGTGCCGCCACGTCCGCTGCGGAGCCGTTCGGCCAGCAAGGCAATTGCTGCCGCCGCCAGGCCATAACCGGTGGCATGATCCAGTGCCTGCACTGGAAGCGCCCCCGGCTGCCACCCGTCATCAGTCGTGCGGCCATACAGTTCGGCAATGCCGCAAGCGGCCTGAACCAGGCTGTCGAAACCGCGCCGTCCGTTCCAAGGGCCGCCGCTGCCCCAGGCGCTGAGGGTGACGATCACGAGGTCGGGCCGGGCGAGCAACAGCGCTTCGGGCGCCAGCCCAAAAGGGTCCAGCCCGCCGTCGCGGTATCCGGTGACCACCACGTCGGCAGACTCAATGAGGAGCCTGACCGCTTCCATGGCGGCAGGATCCCGGAGGTCCGCCTCGGCGCTGCGCTTGTCAAAGCCCGAGTCAATGAACACATCTCTCAACTCCGGAAGCTGCGGCGGGTCGATGCGCAGGACGTCCGCGCCCAGGGCGCCCAGGAGGCGTGTGGCAGCGGGCCCCGCAATGACGCGCGTCAGGTCCAGCACCTTGAGGCCGGCCAAGGGGTGGCGCGGAACTGCCGATGGAACCCACCGGGAGAGCTGCGGACTTTCACCGGCTGACGTTGGCGGACGGGAGATTCTGATCCATGGACCGGAGCTGGCCGACGCATGCATGGGGGTCGCGACCCACTCGTCCCGTGTGCGCACGGCGGCAGCGACGCCGTTGTTTGCCGTGATGGCTTCCTCGGCGGCCACGG
This sequence comes from Pseudarthrobacter sp., assembly GCF_036675385.1. Classification (NCBI taxonomy): domain Bacteria; kingdom Bacillati; phylum Actinomycetota; class Actinomycetes; order Micrococcales; family Micrococcaceae; genus Pseudarthrobacter; species Pseudarthrobacter sp. The sequence goes on from NZ_JAKFFD010000073.1 coordinate 66,443, forward strand.
ACGTCATTCCTAGCAGGGCGTGTCCCACGTCCTGTGGTGTGCTGACGGAGAGGGCCGCCGTCAGCCGGGCTGCGTGGTGGGGGTAGTTGGCGTGGAGGCGGATCCAGCCGTCCGACGTGCGCCGGAAGCCGGACGTCGGAGCGAACCCTTCGGGTTTGACGCCCGCGATCCGCAGGTGTCCCAGCGAATCGAACGCCGCCGCGGTGGCTCCGGATGTCAGGGAGTACCTGCCCGGAACGCCAACAAGGGCGTTCAGCGACGTCGCTGCTGCCTGGACCGCACCCAAAGCCAGTCCCTCGACGTCCAGCGGGCCCTTCCACCACTGCCGTGGACCGTTGGAAGGTGCCACGGGCTGGGCCTTCAGGGCTTCCACAACCCGAAGGCTGTCCGTCAGGTCGGGGACGGAGTCCATTCGGTCAGGGCCTAGAGCCGGTTGACGTCGGTGACACGGACCACTGCCGTACCGGTTTCATCCGAGGCCGCCAGGTCCACTTCCGCGGAGATGCCCCAGTCATGGTTGCTCGCCGGATCATCGAAAATCTGCCGGACCTTCCAAAGCCCTGGCTCTTCGGTGATCATGAGCAGTCCGGGACCGCGGGCATCCGGGCCGGTACCAATGTCGTTGTGTTCGTCGAAGTAGTCGTCCAGGATGTCTTCCCAGCGGGTGGCATCCCAGCCCGCGCCGCCGTCGAGTTCGCCCAGGGCTGCGGCGTTTTCGTCCGCGAACAGTTCCACGCGGCGGAACATCTCGTTGCGGACCATCACGCGGAAGGCACGGATGTTGGACGTCAGCGACGGCGGCGGGGGAGGGGGAGCGTCGTGCGGGGTGGGCATCGCGCCGGACGTCAGCTCCTCCCATTCGTCCAGGAGGCTGGAGTCCACCTGCCGCACCAGCTCGCCAAGCCAGGCGATGAGGTCTTCAAGGTCCTCCCGGAGCATGTCCTGCGGTACGGTCTGGCGCAGCGCCTTGAAGCAGTCGGCGAGGTAGCGCAGCACAATGCCCTCGGAGCGGGCCAGCCCGTAGAACTGGACAAATTCGCCGAAGTTCATGGCCCGCTCGTACATGTCGCGGACCACGGACTTGGGCGCCAGTTCAAAGTCGCCCACCCAGGGCGCTGCCTTGCGGTAGACCTCGAAGGCTTCGCCCAGGAGTTCGGCGAGCGGCTGCGGATAGGTGACTTCCTCCAGCATGGCCATGCGCTGGTCGTACTCGATGCCGTCAGCCTTCATCGCCGCAATCGCTTCCCCGCGGGCCTTCTTCTGCTGCGCGGAGAGGATCTGGCGGGGCTTTTCGAGCGTCGCCTCGATCACGGACACCACGTCCAGGGCGTACGACGGCGAATCCGGGTCAAGGAGCTCCAGCGCCGCCAGCGCAAACGGCGAGAGCGGCTGGTTCAGGGCAAAGTTGGCCTGCAGATGGACGGTGAGCCGTACTGTCCTGCCGTCATGGCCCTGCTCTTCTACCGGGATGCGCTCCACCACCTCAGCGGCGAGTAGCTCACGATAGATCCCCAGGGCTTTTTTCATCAGCCGCAGCTGTGAGGACCGCGTCTCGTGGTTTTCGGTCAGCAGCCGGCGGGCCGCTGTGAACGGGTCGCCGGGCCGTTCCATCAAGTTCATCAGCATCGAATGCGTCACGCTGAAGCTGGACGTCAGAGGATCGGGCACGGATTCCACGAGGCGCTTGAAGGTGGGTTCCCCCCAGGAGACGAAGCCCTCCGGCGGCTTCTTTTTGACCACCTGGCGGAGCTTCTTCTGGTCGTCACCAAACTTGGCGGTGGCCTTGGCCATCGCCTTCACGTTTTCGATGACGTGCTCGGGTGCCTGGACCACCACTGTCCCCGCGGTGTCATACCCGGCGCGGCCGGCCCTTCCGGCAATCTGGTGGAACTCCCGGGAGTTAAGCGGGCGGGTGCGGACGCCGTCGTACTTGCTCAGTGCGGTGAGCAACACGGTGCGGATGGGCACGTTGATCCCCACGCCCAGTGTGTCCGTACCGCAGATCACCTTGAGCAGGCCCGCCTGGGCGAGCTGCTCCACGAGCCTGCGGTACTTCGGCAGCATGCCGGCGTGATGGACCCCGATACCGTGCCGGACCAGCCGGTTGAGCGTCTTGCCGAAGCCTGCGGCGAAACGGAAATTCGCGATCAGCTCCGCGATCCTGTCCTTCTCCTCGCGGGTGCACACGTTGATGCTCATCAGTGTCTGGGCCCGGTCAATGGCCTCGATCTGGCTGAAGTGCACCACATAGGCGGGCACCTGGCGCGTGGAGAGGAGTTCCTCGAGTGTCTCGTGGACCGGCGTCTGGTGGTAGTAGTAATGCAGCGGAATGGGGCGCTCGGCTGAACTGACGGTGGTGGTGGGGCGGCCCGTAAGTTCGGTGATGCCGGCCTCGAACCGGCTGACATCACCCAGGGTGGCGGACATCAGAAGGAACTGGGCCTGGGGGAGCTCCAGCAGCGGGACCTGCCAGGCCCACCCACGCTGGGGGTCGGAGTAGAAATGGAATTCGTCCATGATGACCGCACCGAGTTCGGCGTCGGCCCCTTCGCGGAGGGCGATGTTCGCGAGGATTTCTGCCGTGCAGCAGATGATCGGTGCGTTCTGGTTGACGCCGGAGTCACCCGTGATCATGCCGACGTTTTCTGCACCAAAGATGTCGCACAGGGCAAAGAACTTCTCCGAGACCAGCGCTTTTATGGGGGCGGTGTAGTAGCTGCGCTGGCCCCGCGCCATGGCCTGGAAGTGCGCCGCGATGGCCACCAGCGATTTGCCGGAGCCCGTCGGGGTGGCGAGGATGACGTTGGCCCCGGTGGCGAGCTCCATGATGGCCTCGTCCTGGGCAGCGTACAGTTCCAGGCCCCGGCTTTCGGTCCACTCAAGGAATTGGGTGTAGAGGGCGTCCGGGTCGATGCCTGCGCCGGAGGGGTCTGAGGCGGACAGGACAGGCAGCTGGTCAACGAGTTTCATTGATTTCCAGCTTAGTGCCCAGCCGGTGCCGGATATCCGGGCGGGCCCGGGTTAGGCTCGCGGTACTGCCAGACAGCACCCGGCGATGGAGGTAACTGTGAAGTGGGACCCCGTAAAGTACGTCCAGTTCGGCGATTACCGTGACCGGCCGTTTTTCGACCTGACGGGGCGGATCCAGGCCGATCGGCCACAGCACGTTGTGGACCTGGGATGTGGTCCGGGAAACCTCACGGCCACCCTTGCCCGGAGATGGCCGGAAGCGCAAGTGGCGGGGCTCGATTCGTCCAGGGAGATGCTGGACAAGGCCGCCGCGCACGCCGCCAGGCATGCGGGCCTCAGCTTCGGGCTGGCGGATATCGCAGCCTGGACGCCCCCGGCTGAAACGGACGTGGTGGTCACCAATGCCGCGCTTCAGTGGGTGCCGGGGCATCAGGAGATGCTGGCGGGCTGGCTGGCGGCGCTCAAGCCCGGTGCCTGGTTCGCCATGCAGGTGCCGGGGAACTTCAATGCCCCGTCCCATGCCCTGCTGCGGGAACTTGCAGGTTCGGCACGGTGGTCGCCCCAGCTCGACGGCGTACTTCGCGGTGGAGAGTCCGTGGGGGAGCCCGCAGACTACCTCAGCATCATGCTGGACGCGGGCTGCACGGCAGACGCCTGGGAAACCACCTACCAGCAGGTCCTCACAGGGACGGATCCGGTGCTGGACTGGGTGCGCGGCACGGCGTTGCGCCCGGTCGCGGCGGCTCTTTCGGCCGAGGACGGGCACGTCTTTGAAGCGGAGTATGCTGCAGCCCTGCGGGCCGCATACCCGGCAACGGCACATGGCACGGTGTTTCCGTTCCGGCGGATCTTTGCCGTGGCGCAAAAGCAGCCACGCGCATAAACTCCATTCGTTTGAAGTTCTCTGGTCGGTAATGCCTTATGACTGAGAAGAGAATGTGATGCTGGTTACAATGACGACAGCGGCTTCTGGGGATGGCAAATGGCCGGACCCTCATCGGCCTCCCAAATCCGTCCTGGAGGTGCGATGCTTTTCGGCTTGATGACCCGGCTGCTGGCTGGCCACAAGGGCGCCGTAACCGCGATCGTTGCTCTCCAGCTTGTCCAGACCGCAGGCAACCTGCTGCTGCCCACCATCAACGCCGCCATCATCGACGACGGCATCGTTGCGGGGAACACGCCGGAAATCTTCCGCCTGGGCACTGTCATGGTTCTCATAGCTGCGGTCCAGGCTTCGGCGGCCATCGCCGCGGGCTACTTCGGGGCAGTGGTTGCCATGAAGCTCGGGCACCAGCTGCGCGGCGAGGTCTTCAGCAGGATCCAGTCGCTTTCTACGCAGGAAATCGCAGCCTTCGGCACGCAAAGCCTCGTTACCAGGGCCACCAACGACACCCAGCAGATCCAGTCGTTCGCCGTCCTGGTCTTCACCATGCTTGTGGCGGCCCCCGTGATGGCGGCCGGGGGCGTGTTACTGGCGTGGCAGCAGGACATGGTGCTTTCAAGCGTCGTGATGGTCATCATGCCAATACTTCTGCTCATCATGTATCTCATCGTCCGGCGCCTCGTTCCCCTGTACCGGCAGGGGCAGGAGCTGCTGGACCGAACGGGGGAGCTCTTTCGTGAGCAGATCATCGGCGCGAATGTGATCCGTGCCTTCGTCAGGCAGGGACACGAAACACGCCGGTTTGCGAAGACCAACAGCAGCCTCACGGGAAACAACCTTCAGTCGTCGCTGCTCGTGGCCGGCATGCTGCCGCTGATCATGATTGTGGTCAATCTGTCGTCGGTGGCCGTGGTGTGGTTCGGTGGTCACCGGGTTTACGACGGCGGGATGAAGATTGGTGCCCTCACGGCCTTTATCGCCTACATCCTGCAGATTCTCCTGGCAATCATGATGGCCATGTACGTGTTCATGACGGCTCCGCGTGCCGCTGCCTGCGCGGAACGGCTGGGTGCCGTGCTCAACGCGAAACCGTCAGTCCAGGACCACAAGGCGCCCCAGGAGACCCGCCCTGGGGGCTCCCTTGAGGGCGGCAGCGTCAGTTTCAGGAATGTCAGCTTCTCCTACCCCGGCGCCGAAAATCCGGTACTGGAAGACATCAGCTTCACAGCCCGGCCAGGAACCACTGTTGCCATCGTCGGCTCAACAGGGAGCGGAAAGTCGACACTCCTGAGCCTGGTGCCCCGGTTCCTGGACGCCACGGCCGGAACCATCAGCATCGGCGGCCGGAACATCTGCTCGATGCCCCTGGACCTCCTGCGCCGGACCATGGCTGTGGTGCCGCAACTGTCGCACCTCTTCTCCGGAACCATCGCCGACAACCTGCGCGTCGCAGCTCCGGAGGCAACCGAGGGCCAGCTTTGGGAAGCCATGGAGACAGCCCAGGCCGCCGGCTTCGTCCGTGCGCTGCCACGGGGGATTGACACGGAGGTCGGGCAAGGCGGAACGAATCTCTCCGGCGGCCAGCGGCAGCGTCTCTGCATAGCGCGGGCCCTCCTGCGGCGGGTCCCCGTCTATCTCTTTGACGACAGCTTTTCCGCGCTGGACTTCGCCACCGAGGCCCGGGTCCGGGATGCCCTGGAGATTGCCCTTGAGGGTGCAGTGGTCATTGTCGTGGCGGAACGGATCTCCACCGCTGCCGGGGCCGGCCAGATCCTGGTGCTTGACGACGGCCGGCTGGTTGCCCAGGGAACACACCTGCAACTGCTGGAGACGTCTGCCACCTACCGGGAAATCGCCGAGTCCCAACTGGCGCTGGACGACGCGCCATGACCGCTTCGCCCGGCGCCGGGGCATCCGAAGGATTCTGGCCCACAGCGCGCCGGGTCCTCGCGTTGCTGCGCCCGTCCAGGGGGCGGATGCTGGGTGCAATTGCGGCCACCTGCGCTTTTGTTGCCCTCAACGTCGCGGCGCCGCACTACCTTGGTGATGCCACCGATGTGGTGGTGGATGGGGTCTACAGCGGAGCGCTCGACGGGCAGCACCTGGGACTCCTGCTGGCCGCCGTTGCCGCGATGTACATCGGCGCTTCGCTGTTCAACTGGATCCAGGGAGCGCTGACGGCCGGCGCGGTTCACGGGCTGATGTATCGCCTCCGGGCATCGGTTCAAGACAAGCTGCACCGGCTTCCTTCCACGTACTTCCAAGAGCAGTCCAGGGGTGATGTCCTGAGCCGCGTCACCAATGACATCGACAATATTTCGCAAGCGCTCAGCCAGGTCCTCACACAGCTGATCATGTCTGTCCTGATGCTGTGCGGCGCCTTGGCCATGATGCTGTGGATCTCGCCGCTCCTGGCCCTGATCGCGCTTGTTTCGGTGCCATTGTCCACCCTTATCACCGTTATGGTGGCCCGGAAGTCCCAAGCGCATTTTGCCCGCCAGTGGACCGAAACGGGTGAGTTGAACGCGCACGTGGAGGAGTTTGTCACCGGGCACGAAGTTATTAAGGCCTTCGGGTACCAGGACCAGGCAGCGGCAGTCTTCAAGGCAAGCAACGACCGCCTGGCCCGGGCATCCGCACGGGCCCAGTATTCCTCCGGCGTTGTCCAGCCGTTGATGGTCCTTATCGCCAATATCAACTACATCGCGGTGGCGGTGGTGGGGGCGCTCCAGGTCACCACGGGGGTCATGACCATCGGCGGGATCCAGGCATTCATCCAGTTCAGCCGGCTTTTCACCCAGCCTGTGGGCCAGATCGGCGGCATGCTCAACGTCATCCAGTCCTGCGTGGCTTCGGCGCGCCGTGTGTTCGACCTGCTCGACGCCGCGGAGATACCTGCAGAGCCCGAAAGTGACGGTCACAAACCCGGTCAGGAAGGGCGGATTGTGTTCAGTGATGTCACTTTCGGCTATGCCAGGGCTGACCCGGTGGTCCGTGGACTGTCGTTCACTGTGGAACCGGGCCGGACGGTCGCGATTGTCGGGCACACGGGCGCCGGCAAGACCACCGTTGTCAACCTGCTCATGCGGTTCTATGAGGTCGACGCCGGCAGGATCACCATCGGGGGTACTGACATTGCCGACATTCCGCGGGACGTCCTGCGGAAGGGATTCGGGGTTGTGCTGCAGGATGCCTGGCTGTTTTCCGGCACCATCAGGGAGAACATCGAATACGGCCGGCCGGGAGCCACGGACGCGGAGATCACTGCGGCAGCCGAGGCGAGCCACGTGGACCACCTCATCAGGTCGCTGCCGGCCGGCTACGAGACGATGCTGGGCAACGGGGGAGAGCCGCTCAGCCAGGGCCAGCGCCAGCTGATCTCCATCGCCCGGGCGCAGTTGGCGGACCGCACCGTGCTGGTCCTGGATGAGGCCACCAGTTCGGTGGATTCCCGGACCGAGGTCCTGATCCGCCAGGCCATGCAGAGGTTGCGCCGTGGAAAAACAAGTTTTGTGATCGCCCACCGTTTGTCCACGGTCCGGGACGCTGATCTAATTCTGGTCATGGACCACGGACGCATTGCAGAGCAGGGAACCCATCGAAGCCTCCTGGCGGCCAACGGCCGCTATGCACGGCTCTACAACGCCCAGTTCGCCGGACGCCCGGGCCGCGCCGGCACGTTGGAGGCCGGACGATGACAACAGCCGGTCCGTTCCCCGGAACCTGGAAGCCCAACCAGTCCAGCACGGTGGCACTGTTTGAACAGCTGCGCCTGCATGTGATCCGCCTCGCGGACAGCGGGGCCCTTCCGCCGGGAACCAAGCTGCCGGCGGTGCGGACCCTGGCGGGGCTGCTGGACGTCGCGCCCCACACGGTGGCGAGGGCGTACAAGGAGCTGGAGGCAGCCGGTGTCGTGGCCACGAAGGGCAGGAACGGCACTGTGGTGTGCGCGCGTGATGAGCGGGCGGATGCGCTCTCCCTGGCCGCCAACTCCTATGCGTCAGTGGCCAAGGCCCAAGGTGCCAGCTTTGCGGAAGCAGTCCAGCTGCTGGCTGCAGCCTACGACGCCGACTAGCCGGACCCCGCATGGATATTCGAAGAAGTTTTCGATTAGCATTAGTGGGTGCCCAAAGCCGTAGCTGAAGAAACAGCAGTCGAATCCGTCCCCGTCGCCGTTCCCCAGGCCCCAGCCACGCCTGCCCGGCCAGACCTCTCCCGCCTCGTGGTCAAGGGCGCGCGCGAGCATAACCTGCGCAACGTGGACCTGGATCTGCCCCGTGATGCCATGATCGTTTTCACCGGGCTGTCCGGTTCCGGGAAGTCGTCCCTGGCGTTCGACACAATCTTCGCCGAGGGCCAGCGGCGCTACGTTGAGTCCCTGTCGGCCTATGCCCGCCAGTTCCTCGGCCAGGTGGACAAGCCGGACGTCGATTTCATCGAGGGGCTCTCGCCGGCGGTATCGATTGACCAGAAGTCCACCAGCAAGAACCCCCGCTCCACGGTTGGCACCATCACCGAAATTTATGACTACATGCGATTGCTGTGGGCACGCGTGGGACGGCCGCATTGCCCGGTCTGTGGCGAGGTTGTGGCCCGGCAGACTCCGCAGCAGATCGTGGACCAGCTGCTTGAGCTTGACGAAGGCACGCGATTCCAGGTCCTGGCGCCGGTGGTGCGGGGGCGCAAGGGCGAGTTCGTGGACCTTTTCAAGGAGCTGACCGCCAAGGGCTATTCACGTGCCCGGGTGGACGGTGAGCTGATCCAGCTGAGCGAGCCGCCCAAACTCGGCAAGCAGTTCAAGCACACCATTGAGGTGGTGGTGGACCGCCTGGTGGTTAAGGAAGGCATCAGCCAGCGCCTCACGGACTCCGTTGAAACGGCGCTTGGCCTGGCCGAAGGCCGGGTGCTGGCCGAGTTCGTCGATCTGGAAGCAGACGCGCCGGGACGGCTGCGGGCATTTTCCGAGAACCTCGCCTGCCCCAACGAGCATCCCCTGGCCATCGATGAAATCGAGCCGCGGTCCTTCTCCTTCAACAACCCATTCGGCGCCTGTTCCGCGTGCAGCGGCATCGGTACACGGCTCGAGGTTGACGAAGAACTGATCATTCCGAATCCTGAGCTGTCGCTGTCCGAGGGCGCCATCGCGCCATGGTCACTTGGCACCGCAACAACCGAGTATTGGAACCGCCTGCTCGAAGGGCTGTCCAAGGAGCTTGGCTTCTCCATGGACACACCCTGGGAGAAGCTGGGCACCGACGTCCGCCAGACCGTCCTGCACGGCAAGGACCACAAGGTGGTTGTGCAGTACAAGAACCGCTTCGGACGGGAACGTAAATACAGCACCGGCTTTGAAGGTGCCATCCAGTACGTCCACCGCAAGCACGGTGAGACGGACTCCGAGTGGGCGCGCGACCGCTACGAAGAGTACATGCGGCAGATCGCTTGCCCCGCGTGCAATGGCGCCCGGCTCAACCCCGCCTCGCTGTCCGTCCTGATTAACGGCAAGTCCATCGCCGATGTCGCCGCCATGCCCATGCGCGTCTGCGCGGACTTCCTGAACAACCTGGTCCTCACCGGCCGCGAGGCCCAGATCGCCCACCAGGTGCTCAAGGAAATACAGGCCCGGCTGACCTTCCTGCTCGACGTCGGGCTGGAATACCTGAATCTCGAGCGCCCCTCCGCCACCTTGTCCGGCGGCGAAGCGCAGCGAATCCGGCTCGCCACCCAGATCGGTTCCGGCCTCGTGGGCGTCCTTTACGTCCTGGACGAGCCCTCCATCGGCCTCCACCAGCGCGACAACCGCCGTCTTATTGAGACCCTGACCCGGCTCCGCGACATGGGCAACACCCTTATCGTTGTGGAGCACGATGAGGACACCATCCAGGTGGCGGACTGGATCGTGGACATCGGGCCCGGCGCAGGCGAGCACGGCGGCCAGGTGGTGCACTCGGGTTCGTACCAGGATCTCCTGGCCAACACCAACTCACTGACCGGCGATTACCTGTCCGGCCGCAAGAAGATCGACATCCCCAAGAAGCGGCGCAAATACGACAAAAAGCGTGAGCTGAAGGTCGTCGGGGCGCGCGAAAACAACCTGGTCAACGTTGATGCGGCCTTCCCCCTGGGCCTGTTCACCGCCGTGACCGGCGTCAGCGGCTCCGGCAAATCCACCCTGGTCAACGAGATCCTCTACAAGGTGCTGGCCAACAAGCTCAACGGCGCCAAACAGGTGGCCGGACGCCACAAGAGCATCATGGGCCTGGAGCACCTGGACAAGGTGGTGCACGTGGACCAGAGCCCTATCGGGCGGACCCCACGCTCCAACCCGGCCACGTACACCGGCGTCTTTGACAACATCCGCAAGCTCTTCGCCGAGACCACCGAGGCCAAGGTCCGTGGCTACCTGCCAGGCCGGTTCTCCTTCAACGTCAAGGGCGGGCGCTGCGAAGCCTGCGCAGGTGACGGCACGCTGAAGATCGAAATGAACTTCCTGCCGGACGTCTACGTGCCCTGCGAGGTGTGCCACGGCGCACGGTACAACCGCGAAACCCTCGAAGTCCACTACAAGGGCAAGACCATCGCGGATGTGCTCAACATGCCCATCGAAGAAGGTGCGGAGTTCTTCGCTGCCTTCTCCCCGATCGCCCGGCACCTGAACACGCTCGTGGACGTGGGCCTCGGCTACGTACGGCTGGGACAGCCGGCAACCACCCTCTCCGGCGGCGAGGCCCAGCGTGTCAAGCTCGCCGCGGAACTGCAGAAGCGCTCCAACGGACGCAGTGTGTATGTTCTCGACGAGCCCACCACGGGCCTGCACTTCGAGGACATCCGCAAGCTCCTGATGGTCCTTCAAAGTCTGGTGGACAAGGGCAACACGGTGATCACCATCGAACACAACCTGGACGTCATCAAGAGCGCCGACTGGATCGTGGATCTTGGCCCGGACGGCGGTTCGGGCGGGGGCCAGATCGTGGCCACCGGCACGCCCGAGCAGGTATCGAAATCCACCAAGGGCCACACGGCATCCTTCCTCGCGGAAATACTCGGCTAGGCGGTTGGCCTCCCATGACGTATGCCGTGTCGGGCATGCGAGTTTCAGGCATGCTCGGTGTCGTGAGAAACTAAGCCGGTGACTCAAACAACAGTGCCCGTGATCTTTGACCTGGACGGCACTCTTGTCGATCCGGCCGGCGGAATATCCGGCGGAATCGCAGCAGCCCTTGCCGCCGCAGGTCTGCCGGTTCCTGGCCAGGACGTTCTGAACTCGATGATCGGCCCCAAACTCAGCGACGCTCTCCAGAGTGTCTGCAAGGTTCCGGCCGAGATGCTCGACGAGGTCATCCGGACGTACCGGCAGTACTACCTCGCCACTGGGATAGCCGAGAGCCGGCTGTACCCCGGGATCAGGGAAGCGCTGGAGACCTTCGCGGCCGAAGGCAGGCCAGTGGCCGTCGCCACGCAGAAGCCCGAAGGGCTGGCCCAGATCGTGCTGCGGCACCACGGCATCGCCAACCTGTTCCAGTCCATCAGGGGCTCGGCAGACAACGAATCCTCAACGGATGGTCCGGTGGGGAAGGCAGACATCATCGCCGCGGCCCTGGCTGACCTCTCCACCCAGCACGCCGTTATGGTGGGTGACCGCGCCCAGGATGTGGCGGGCGCCATCGCGAACGGGCTTGACTGCATCGGTGTGGGCTGGGGTTTCGCTCACGACGGCGAACTCGAAGAAGCCGGGGCCGTCACCGTGGTGGACACCACCGCGGGCATGGTCGCCGCCATCGGGCGCCTCGAAGCAATCCACGCTGCCGCGATGAGTGAGGTGCGCAACGATGGCGCTGTTTGAGGCGGTCCGCTGGACATTTCGCGGGCTCGTCGCGGGCACCTGCCGGCCCACCGTCGTCGGCCTGGAAAACGTCCCGAAAGAGGGGCCATTCATTGTGGCCCCGAACCATCTTTCCTTCTTTGACAGCGTCATTGTCCAGGCACTGATGCCGCGGCCCGTGGCCTTCTTCGCCAAAGCCGAGTACTTCACCACGGGTGGCGTCAAGGGCAGAGTCATGAAGTCCTTTTTTGAGTCCGTGGGTTCCATCCCGGTGGAGCGCGGCGAGCAGGCAGCAAGCGTCCAGGCACTCAAAACCCTCCTGGACATCCTCGAAGCGGGCAAAGGCATCGGCATCTACCCCGAGGGCACGCGCTCACGGGACGGCATCCTCTACCGCGGCCGCACCGGCGTGGGCTGGCTTGCACTGGCAACCGGAGCTCCCGTGATCCCGGTCGGACTGATCGGGACGGAGAACCTGCAGCCGGCCGGTGAGAAGGGCTTCAAGCCGCATCATTTCACCATGAAGGTGGGGGAGCCCCTGTATTTCGACAAAACCGGCCCGGATCATTCGCTGCCGGCGCGGCGGCAGGTAACGGACCGCATCATGGATGCGATCGCCGAACTCAGCGGCCAGGAACGCTCCACCAGCTACAACCAAAGTAAAAGCACGGATTAGTAGAATGAAGTAGTGGCAGATCCAGCAAGTTACAGGCCCCAGACGGGTGAAATTCCCACCAATCCCGGGGTGTACCGGTTCCGCGATCCCCACGGCCGGGTCATCTACGTAGGCAAAGCCAAAAGCCTTCGCTCCCGCCTGAACTCCTACTTCGCGAATCCGGCGGGCCTGCTGCCCAAAACCCACGCTATGGTTCACACGGCCAGCAGTGTCGAGTGGACAGTGGTGGGCAGCGAGCTGGAGTCGCTGCAGCTTGAATACACCTGGATCAAGGAATACAAGCCACGCTTCAACGTGGTCTTCCGCGACGACAAAACCTATCCGTACCTGGCCCTCACCATGAGCGAGAAGCTCCCCAGGGTCCAGGTCATGCGGGGGGACCGCCGCAAAGGCACACGGTACTTTGGCCCGTACACGGCCGGCGCGATCCGGGAAACCATGGACACCTTGCTGCGGGTTTTCCCCGTCCGCAGCTGCAGCGCCGGGGTCCTCAAACGGGCCCAGGCGAGCGGTCGGCCATGCCTGCTGGGCTACATCGACAAATGCTCGGCCCCCTGCGTTGGCCGGGTGACTCCCGAGGAACACCGGGCCCTGGCGGAGGACTTCTGCGCGTTTATGGGCGGCGAGGCCAAACGCTTCATCACCAAGCTCGAAAAGGAGATGGCCGACGCCGTCGGCACCCTCGACTACGAGCGTGCGGCGAGGCTCCGTGATGACATCGCCGCTCTTCGGAAGGTCTTTGAGCGCAACGCCGTGGTGCTCGCCGACGATACCGACGCCGATGTCTTCGCGCTGCACGAGGACGAGTTGGAGGCTGCCGTCCAGGTGTTCCACGTCAGGGGCGGCCGGATCCGCGGCCAGCGCGGCTGGGTGGTGGAAAAAGTGGAGGACGCCACCACCCCGGATCTCGTGGAACACCTGCTGCAGCAGGTCTACGGCGACGACGGCGACAGCCATGGCAGGCTTCCCCGCGAAGTCCTGGTGCCAGTCGAACCCAGCAACGCCGCGGAACTTACGGAATGGCTCGGCGGCCTGCGCGGAGCGAAGGTGGATGTCAGGGTGCCGCAGCGCGGCGACAAGGCCGCGCTCATGTCCACCGTCCGTGAAAACGCCGAGCACGCGCTCAAACTGCATAAGACCCGCCGCGCCGGGGACCTCACCGTGCGCTCCCAGGCACTGCAGGAGCTGCAGGAAGCCCTGGACCTTCCCGTGGCGCTCCTGCGGATCGAATGCTTCGACGTCTCCCACGTCCAGGGCACCAACGTCGTGGCGTCCATGGTGGTGGTCGAGGACGGGCTGCCCAAGAAGTCCGAATACCGGAAATTCTCCGTCACCGGGCCCGCCGCCGCAGACGACACCGCCGCCATGCACGACGTCCTGACCCGGCGCTTCCGGCATTACCTGCAGGACAAGTCGGCGCAGTCCGAGGCGTCCGCCCTGCCCGGGCACCAGGCCGCCTTGGAAGCAGCCGCTGCCGCGGTCCTGGACACCACTACGGCCGCCCCGCGGGCAAAATTCGCGTACCCGCCCAACCTGGTGGTGGTCGACGGCGGCAAGCCCCAGGTGAACGCCGCAGCCCGGGCCTTGGCGGACCTTGGCATTGAGGATGTCTACGTGGTGGGCCTGGCCAAACGCCTTGAGGAAGTCTGGCTGCCGGACAGCGACTTCCCCGTGATCCTGCCCAGGACGTCCCAGGGACTCTATCTGCTGCAGCGGATCCGTGACGAAGCCCACCGCTTCGCCATCACCTTCCACCGGCAGAAGCGCGGCAAGGCCATGACCGTCTCGGCGCTGGACGGAGTGCCGGGCCTTGGCGAGTCCAAACGCAAGGCCCTGCTCACCCATTTCGGATCCGTCAAAGGCGTGAAAGCCGCCACCGCGGCTGAGCTCACGGCGGCCAAGGGCATTGGACCATCCCTTGCCAACGCCATCGTGGCCCACTTCAGCGGCGATGACACGGCCGGCGATGCGCTTCGGGCCGTGAATATGGCCACCGGCGAAATCATTGAAACCTAGGTAGGGTAAGGAACGCAGGTTTCCGCCATTGCGGGCGCCTGCCTTCATCTGGACAGAAACGGGGCGGAACGAATGGCAGACTCTACGGCGGAATCCGGGACGGAGCAGGACGGGCTGACGCCGGTCAAGCCCCTCGAAGCGGAACTGCTGGTGGTCACCGGTATGTCAGGGGCAGGACGCAGCACCGCCGCGGACGCACTTGAGGACCATGGCTGGTATGTCGTGGAAAACCTGCCGCCGCAGATGCTCGGCACCCTGGCCGAGATTGTCTCCCACGCTCCGCAGTCCATTCCGCGGCTGGCCGTGGTGATGGATGTCCGCAGCAAAGGCCTCTTTGTCGACGTCCGCGCGGCCCTGGGGGCCCTCGCAGCCAGTGGTGTCAAGTTCCGCGTCCTTTTCCTCGACGCCAAAGACGACGTCCTGGTCCGCCGGTTCGAGCAGGGCCGCAGGCCCCATCCGCTCCAGGAAGGCGGCCGCATCCTCGACGGCATTGCAGCCGAACGGGAGGTGCTCAAGGAACTGCGCGACAGCTCCGACGTCGTACTGGATACCTCGACCTACAACGTCCACGCCCTGGCTACCGCCATCACGGAACTCTTTAGCGAAACCGGCCCGGTGGCACTGCGGCTCAACGTCATGAGCTTTGGCTTCAAGTACGGCCTGCCGGTGGATTCCAACTACGTTGCCGACGTCCGGTTCATCCCGAATCCGCACTGGGTCCCGCAGCTGCGCCCGCATACGGGCCTGGACAAGGACGTCAGCGATTATGTCCTCGAGGCGGAAGGGGTAAAGAACTTCGTGGACCGCTATGTCCTGGCGCTCGAGCCCGTCCTGGACGGTTACCGGCGCGAAAACAAGCACTACGCCACCATCGCCGTCGGCTGTACCGGCGGCAAGCACCGGTCCGTGGCCGTCGCCGTCGAGCTTTCCAAGAAACTGGCACAGTATCCGCGCGTGACCGTGACCACCACGCATCGGGATCTGGGCCGCGAGTAATGGGGATGCTCACCGGGCCCCTCCCGCTCGTACCGGTTTCCAGCGGAACGGCAGCCGGCCAGCAGGACAAAGGCCCCAACGTCGTGGCGCTCGGCGGCGGGCACGGACTGTCCGCTTCGCTCTCGGCGCTGCGGCTGCTCACCTCCGAGCTGACCGCCATTGTTACGGTGGCGGACGACGGCGGGTCTTCAGGGCGTCTACGCGACGAGTACGGCGTCCTCCCGCCCGGAGACCTGCGCATGGCGCTCTCCGCCTTGTGCGATGACACGGACTGGGGACGCACCTGGCGCGACGTGATGCAGCACCGTTTCCGGCCCGGCCAGGGCAGCGGCGGATCGCTGGACGAGCATGCAATGGGCAACCTGCTCATCGTCACCCTTTGGGAGCTGCTGGGCGACACCGTGGCCGGACTGAAGTGGGCCGGCGCCCTGCTCGGTGCCCGTGGCCAGGTCCTGCCCATGTCCACTGTTCCGCTGACCATTGAAGGTGACATCCGCGTCACTGCACCTGACGGCACGTTCGCGCTCCAGACAGTCCGCGGGCAGGCGCGGTGCGCCGTTGCCGGCTCGCTGGAGCACGTCCGGCTCCTGCCCGAACAGGCGCCGGCCTGCGTTGAAGCCCTGACAGCCATCGAACTGGCTGACTGGGTAATCCTGGGGCCGGGGTCCTGGTACACGTCCGTGCTGCCGCACCTGCTGCTCCCGGAAATGCGTGAAGCCCTGAGTGCCACTGCCGCAAAACGCTGCCTCACCATGAACCTGGCCACGGACACCAAGGAAACCACCGGCATGTCGGCGGCGGACCACCTATACGCACTGCGCCGGTATGCGCCGGACTTCAGCGTCGACGTCGTCCTGGCTGATCCCGCGTCGGTGCCGGACCGGCAGGAGTTCGAGAAAGCCGCCGGGATGATCGGCGCCGAGGTTGTCTTGGGTAAAGTGGGGGCGTCGGGCCGCCGACCCGTCCATGACCCCCTGCGTCTGGCAGCGGCGTACCACGACATTTTCGGGAACAGTTAGGAAGGTGCCATGGCACTGACATCATCGGTCAAGGAAGAACTGTCCCGTCTGGACATCAAGAAATCTTCAGTCCGCAAGGCAGAGGTGTCGGCAATGCTGCGCTTCGCCGGCGGCCTGCACATCATCTCGGGCAGGATCGTGATCGAAGCCGAGGTTGACCTCGCATCGACGGCGCGCAGGCTCCGGGCGGCCATCGCCGAGGTTTACGGCCACCAGAGCGAGATCATCGTCGTCTCCGGCGGCGGACTGCGCCGCGGCAGTCGGTACGTGGTGCGGGTAGTCCGCGACGGCGAGTCCCTGGCCCGGCAGACAGGCCTCCTGGACGGCCGCGGCCGGCCGGTGCGGGGGCTTCCCTCGGCCGTCGTCAACGGCTCGGCCGCCGACGCCGAGGCCGTGTGGCGTGGTGCTTTCCTGGCCCACGGGTCCCTCACGGAACCGGGCCGTTCGTCATCGCTTGAGGTCACCTGCCCGGGTCCCGAGTCGGCGCTTGCCCTCGTTGGTGCCGCCCGCCGTCTTGGCATCCAGGCCAAAGCCCGCGAAGTCAGGGGAGTGGACCGTGTGGTGATCCGCGACGGCGACACCATCGCCGCCCTGCTCATCCGCATGGGCGCCCACGATGCCCTGATGGTCTGGGAAGAACGCAGGATGCGCAAGGAAGTCAGGGCCACGGCCAACCGGCTGGCCAACTTTGACGACGCCAACCTGCGGCGCTCCGCCCAGGCGGCCGTGGCCGCCGGAGCCAGGGTGGACCGGGCGCTGGAGATCCTGGGCGACGATGTCCCGGACCACCTCAAATACGCCGGCGAACTCCGGGTGGCCCACAAACAGGCGAGCCTGGACGAGCTGGGGCGCCTGGCAGATCCGGTAATGACCAAGGACGCCATCGCCGGCCGCATCCGCCGGCTCCTGGCCATGGCGGATAAGCGGGCCATCGATTTGGGGATCCCTGGCACTGATGCCAATGTGACGCCTGAGATGCTGGACGAGTAGCGGCGCCCCTAGAATCAGAGCGTTCACCCTGATCTTCCGGATGCCAGTCATCCGGATGCACAATCCGAGAGTTACAACCCGGACAGACCGTCCACGACATTGGAGGATTTTGTGACCGAGTACGTACTGCCAGAACTCAGCTACGACTACGCGGCGCTTGAGCCGCACATTTCGGCGCGCATCATGGAGCTGCACCACAGCAAGCACCACGCTGCCTACGTTGCAGGTGCCAACAACGCCCTTGCCCAGCTGGCAGAGGCGCGCGACAAGGGCGATTTCGCCAACATCAACCGCCTCTCGAAGGACCTCGCGTTCCACACCGGCGGCCACATCAACCACTCGGTGTTCTGGAACAACCTGTCACCGGACGGCGGCGACAAGCCTGAGGGCGAGCTGGCGGCTGCCATCGATGACGCCTTCGGTTCCTTCGACGCCTTCCGCGCACAGTTCTCCGCGGCTGCCCTTGGCCTGCAGGGATCGGGCTGGGGCTTCCTGGCCTACGAGCCGATCGGTGGCAACCTGGTCATCGAGCAGCTCTACGACCAGCAGGGCAACGTGGCTCTCGGCACCACGCCGCTGCTGATGCTGGACATGTGGGAGCACGCCTTCTACCTGGACTACGTCAACGTCAAGGCTGACTACGTCAAGGCCTTCTGGAACATTGTCAACTGGGCCGATGTCGCCAAGCGCTTCGATGCTGCACGCACGAACGCCACGGGCCTCATCACCCTGCCGTAGTGACCCGCAGTACATGATCGTGTAACAAACTTCACATTTCGGCTTGATTTCGGCCGGAATGTGGAAGGTCCGCCCCCGCACTTGCGGGGGCGGACCTACTTAAACGTAAGATGGATCACGGAAGGCGGTCTGCCTTCAGCAATGTGGCTGGTCGCCCTCCGATCTGTTAATCATCTCTGCCCAATGGCGTGCGGGATCTGTTAGTTGGCTTCAACGCCCGCTCAACTAATTTGTGCTTAATCAAGCACCAAGGAGACTGAACAAGTGACGACCCGTATTGGTATCAACGGCTTCGGCCGCATCGGCCGCAACTACTTCCGCGCAGCCCTCGCACAGGGCGCGGACCTGGAGATCGTTGCCGTCAACGACCTCACCAGCCCTGAGGCACTGGCCCACCTGCTTAAGTACGACTCCGTCGGCGGCCGCCTGAAGGAAACCGTTGAAGTCAAGGACGGCAACATTGTCGTCGACGGCAACATCATCAAGGTTCTCGCCGAACGCGATCCCGCCAACCTGCCCTGGGGCGAGCTGGGCGTAGAC
The DNA here is from genome assembly GCF_036675385.1 of Pseudarthrobacter sp. Lineage (NCBI taxonomy): Bacteria > Bacillati > Actinomycetota > Actinomycetes > Micrococcales > Micrococcaceae > Pseudarthrobacter > Pseudarthrobacter sp. The sequence goes on from NZ_JAKFFD010000073.1 coordinate 85,093, forward strand.
ATCGTCATCGAGTCCACCGGCTTCTTCACCAAGGCCGCTGCCGCGCAGAAGCACATCGACGCAGGCGCCAAGAAGGTCCTGATCTCCGCACCTGCCTCCGACGAGGACATCACCATCGTGATGGGCGTCAACGAGGGCCTGTACGACAACGCGGCGCACAACATCATTTCCAACGCGTCCTGCACCACCAACTGCCTGGGCCCGCTGGCCAAGGTCCTCAACGACACCTTCGGCATCGAGCGTGGCCTGATGACCACCATCCACGCCTACACGGCTGACCAGAACCTGCAGGACGGCCCGCACAACGACCTCCGGCGTGCCCGTGCCGCCGCCATCAACATGGTTCCCACCTCCACGGGTGCGGCCAAGGCGATCGGCCTGGTCCTGCCCGAGCTCAAGGGCAAGCTGGACGGCTTCGCCATCCGCGTGCCCGTCCCCACCGGCTCGGCCACCGACCTCACCGTCACGGTCTCCCGCGAGACCACCGTCGAGGAAGTCAACGCGGCGCTGAAGAAGGCTTCGGAGTCCGACGAGTTCCAGGGCATCCTGACCTACACGGACGCTCCGATCGTGTCCTCGGACATCGTCGGGGACCCGGCGTCGTCGATCTTCGACTCCGGCCTGACCAAGGTCATCGGCAACCAGGTCAAGGTTGTTTCCTGGTATGACAACGAATGGGGCTACTCCAACCGCCTCGTGGACCTCACGGAGCTCGTCGCAGCCAAGCTGGGCTAGGGTTAGACACATGACATTCCACACCCTCAACGAACTGATCGCTGAAGGTGTCCGCGGGCGGTACATTCTTGTCAGAAGTGACCTGAATGTGCCGCTCGACGGCTCTACAGTGACTGACGACGGCCGCATCAAGGCCTCTCTGCCAGTACTGGGAAAGCTCACGGACGCCGGTGCCCGCGTGCTGGTAACAGCCCACCTCGGACGCCCCAAGGGCGCTCCGGAGGAAAAGTACTCCCTCCGGCCTGCCGTAGCGCGGCTCGCCGAACTTGCCGCCTTCAAGGTCTCGCTCGCGCAGGACACCGTGGGCAGCTCCGCTAAGGAACTCGCCGCCTCCCTTCAGGACGGTGAGGTCCTCGTCCTGGAGAACGTGCGCTTCGACGCCCGGGAGACCAGCAAGGACGACGCCGAACGCGGCGCCTTGGCGGACGAACTGGTGGCCCTGACCGGGGCCAACGGCGCCTACGTTGACGACGCCTTTGGTGCCGTGCACCGCAAGCACGCCAGTGTCTACGACGTCGCCACCCGGCTCCCGTCCTACCAGGGCGATCTTGTTCACGCCGAGGTGGAGGTCCTGCGGAAGCTGACAGCTGACACGCAGCGGCCCTACGTGGTGGTGCTCGGCGGCTCCAAGGTCTCCGACAAGCTGGCGGTCATCGACAACCTCATCGGCAAGGCCGACACCATCCTGGTGGGCGGCGGCATGCTCTTCACGTTCCTGGCAGCAGAGGGCCACAGCGTGGCCGGCAGCCTCCTGGAAGAAGACCAGATCCCGGTTGTCCAGGACTACCTGAAACGCGCTGCCGGTGCCGGCACTGAATTCATTGTGCCCACCGACGTTGTGGTGGCCGGTAAGTTCGCGGCCGACGCTGACTACGAGACTGTCCCCGCGGACAGCATCGAAGGCAGCAGCTTCGGTGCCCAGGGCATCGGCCTGGACATTGGACCGGACTCTGCAGCCGCTTTTGCGGACCGCATCAAGGGCGCCAAAACGGTGTTCTGGAACGGGCCCATGGGCGTCTTTGAATTCGAAGCATTCTCCGGCGGAACCCGCGCCGTGGCCCAGGCCCTCACCGAGGTCGACGCGTTCACCGTGGTCGGCGGCGGCGACTCCGCTGCCGCCGTGCGGACGCTCGGCTTCGCTGATGACCAGTTCGGTCACATTTCCACCGGCGGCGGCGCCAGCCTGGAATATCTCGAAGGCAAGGAACTCCCGGGACTCAGCGTCCTGGACCGTTAGGAACCTGGACTGCCAAGTCCTCCGGCCGGCAGGGTGCCCGCGGGCACCCTGCCGGCCGCACACATATCAAGTACTTTTGGAGAACACGTGACTACGTCAACGAACGGCGCTTTTGACCGCACGCCTCTCATTGCAGGCAACTGGAAGATGAACATGGACCATGTCCAGGGCATCACCCTCCTGCAAAAACTGGCCTGGACCCTGTCCGACGCCAAGCACGACTACAACCGGGTTGAGGTGGCCGTCTTCCCGCCATTCACCGACCTCCGCGGTGTGCAGACCCTCGTCCAGGGAGATGAACTGGACATAGCCTACGGCGGCCAGGACCTCTCCCAGTTCGACTCGGGCGCCTACACGGGCGACACCTCCGGCCAGTTCCTGAACAAGCTGGGCTGCCGCTACGTCCTGGTGGGGCACAGTGAACGCCGCACCATCCACCAGGAATCCGACGAAGTGCTCAACGCCAAGGTCAAGGCAGCGTTCAAGCACAGTGTCACTCCGGTCCTTTGCGTGGGGGAAGGCCTGGAAATCCGCCAGGCCGGCACGCATGTCGAGCACACGCTGACACAGCTCCGGGCGAACGTCGCCGGTTTGACGGCCGAGCAGGCGGCAGAGCTTGTGGTGGCCTACGAGCCCGTTTGGGCCATCGGCACCGGTGAAGTGGCCGGGCCGGAGGACGCCCAGGAAATGTGCGCCGCCATCCGCGCGGAACTGGCCACGCTCTTCGGCGATGACGTTGCGGCGAAGATCCGTCTGCTCTACGGCGGCTCGGTCAAGGCCAATAATGTCGCCGCGATCCTGAAGGAACGCGACGTCGACGGCGTGTTGGTCGGCGGGGCAAGCCTCGATCCCGCGGAGTTTGCTAATATTGTCAGGTTCGAGAGTCACCTGGTGACGGACTAGTCCGTCACTCAGCTCCAGGCTCCCGCAATTCCAATCTTCTGAAAGGCCGTCGTGGACGTTCTTCATGTCATTCTGCAGATTCTCCTGGGCATCACCAGCCTTCTGCTGACCCTGCTTATCCTCCTCCACAAGGGCCGGGGTGGCGGGCTGTCGGACATGTTCGGCGGCGGTATGAGTTCCGGCCTCAGCTCCTCCGGTGTGGCCGAGCGGAACCTGAACAGGTTCACGGTCGTTCTGGGCGTTACCTGGGGCGTCGTGATCATCGCCCTTGGCCTGGTCATGCGCTTCAGCGGCGCAGGGGACTCATAGCTCCTGCAACTGATCGTCGCCCGGCACTGCCGCGATGGGGATCTCCGAACTAAACTGTGGCTGTTGGCTTCCAACAGCCACAGTTTTTGTTTAAGCAGCCAGGAGTCCCGATGGTACATAGTGCGTCAGCGTTCCGCGGCACCCGGGTGGGTGTCACAGAAGGATCCGGTCCCAAGAACCAGTCAGAAGCGGCCTCGGGCGAGAGGGTGCCCCGTATCAGGGTTTCTTTTTGGTGCGCCAAGGGGCATGAGACCCAGCTTGTTTTCCTGCGGTTGCCGGAGGAGCAGCTTCCCACGGTCTGGGACTGCCGGCGCTGCGGGGCTCCGGCATCACGGGACGGCAAGGAAGCCGACCTGCCGGACCCGCTGGACGAAGGCTTCAAGAGCCACCTTGAATACGTTAAAGAACGGCGCTCCGACCAGGACGCCGAAGCTGTCCTGGCCGGAGCGCTGGAAAAGCTACGCGCCGGCGGCGTCCTTCCGGACGAGCTGCTGCGGGACACGTGACGCTGCGTTTTCGTCGATGAGCCACAGCGTGCGGGAGGTCCCCCGCGGGCCGGCCGCCGGTACCTGTACCGGGTTGGCGCCAGCCAGGGCCAGGCCCACCGCGCCGGCCTTGTCCTCGCCGGCCACTACCATCCAGACCTCGGCAGCAGTGTTTATGGCGGGAAGCGTGAGCGAAATCCGCTGGGGCGGCGGCTTGGGGGAATTGCGGACGCCAACCACTGTCCGCTCCTTCTCCCGGATTCCGCCCTGCTCCGGGAAGAGCGAGGCAATGTGGGCGTCCGGGCCAACGCCCAGCAGCACAACGTCCAGCCGCGGCAGTACTCCCGGTTCGTCCGGACGGTCATCGGACATGTCGGCAGCGTGTTCGGCCTGGGCGGCTTCCCGGAGCCTGCGCGCGTAGTCCTCGGCGGCTTCTTCGGGCGTGTCGAAGTCATCCGAGGAGGCAGGCTGGTTGATCCTTGCAGGATCAACCGGAATGCTCGACAGGAGTGCAGCAAACGCCTGCCTCGTGTTCCGGTCGGGATGGTCCGCGGCAACAAAGCGCTCGTCACCCCACCAAAAGTTCACCTTGGACCAGTCCACGGCCGGCGCTGCCGGAGAATCCGCAACAGCCTTCAGCGTTCCGATGCCTACTGTGCCGCCGGTCAGCACCACCGTGGCCTCACCGTGCTTGTCCTGCACATCCACCAGCTTGGTGATCAGGCGGGCCGCAATGGCGGCCATCAGGACGGACGAATCAGGATGGATGCTAACTCTTGGCTCAACGCTCACTGGGTCGGACGCTCCTTAGATTGGTACGTGGCAGTCCAATAGTAATCACTTCGCCGAATACTTCGTCGGGGTCGAGGCGGCGGAGTTCTTCGGCGAGGCAGTCTTTGAGGCTGCGGCGTGGCAGGGAGATGCGCTGGGCGGGCTGTCCGGGCTGGGTCAGTTCCGCGACGGAGAGTCCGGGGCGGAAGAGCTGCACGTCGCCGCTGTGGCGGGTGAGCCTGACGCGGCGGATGCCGGTGCCGGCGGGGTCCGCAACGATGGTCACGGGCGCGTCCAGGGCCAAAGTCAGCCAGGCCGCGAGGAGGATGGTGGACGGGGAGTCGGAGGCGCCTTCGACGGCCACTGCGGTGACGGGGGAGGAGTCGACCTGGTCCAGGACTGCAGCGAGCTGGATCCGCCAGTTGGTGAGCCGGGTCCAGGCGAGGTCGGTGTCCCCGGCCTTGTAGGTGGCCCGGATGTTCTCCAGCGCCATTTGAGGGTCCGCTTCGTTCGCGGAGTCGGTGATCCGGCGGTGGGCGATCCGGCCCACGGAGGTTTCGCAGGCGTTCTCCGGCGCCCCGTGCGGCCACCAGGCCACGATCGGTGCGTCCGGCAGGAGCAGGGCCGCGACCAGGGATTCGCTTTCGTGGGCGAGCTCGCCGTAGCCGCGGAGCACGATGACCTCGGACGCGCCGGCGTCACCGCCGACCCTGATCTGCGCGTCGAGCCGGTTCGGGGCCTGGGCTCCGGCGTCGGCGAGGACGATGATCCGGCAGGGGTGTTCGCGGCTGGCCTCGTTCGCGGCCTCGATCGCTTCTTCCTCGAGCCCGGAGCGGGTCACGACCACCAGGGTCAGGACCCGGCCCAGGGCAATCACGCCGCCCTGCTCACGCAGGGCGGTGATCTTCTTGGAGATCTTCGAGGTGGTGGTGTCCGGCAAATCTACAATCATGGCCTTCTCCAGGTTCGTCCGTCGCGGGCCAGCAGTTCATCCGCCGAGGCAGGGCCCCAGGACCCCGGGGCGTAGGGCTCCGGCTGCTCTTTCAGTCCGGCCCAGTAGTCTTCAAAGGGGTCCAGGAT